>DGHD01000039.1 GCA_002392505.1 Christensenella sp. UBA3857
GGGGACCGCGAGGAACGAGCGGTGGATGAGGGAAGTTTCAGATTAACTTTGGCTTTCCAACTCCGTAACACTAATGTTACATCGTGCACACATACTGGGAAATGTCTCGCAGGAGCGGTTTTCCGATGTTGGCTTATCGCAGTTCCGCGCCTCTCGCGGCGCGGGCGCCGGACTCCTCGAAATTTGCATGCATTTCTCGTCGTCCTTGCGGCGCTCGCTTCGCTCGCTTGGCGTGCGTCCTAATTACTTGGGATGAAAACAAGGAATTCCCTTCAGGGAATTCCTTGCATAATTGCTAATTGCTAATTCCTAATTGCTGATCTCCATCCGGTTTTTTCAGCACCTTTGCGAAGAACACTATCTGGAACGGCACGGAGACGACGAACGTCAGCAGGTCGGCGGCGGGCTGCGCCATCTGGACGCCGGCAAGCCCTATCAGGCGGGGCAGTATCAGTATTATCGGGATGAAGAATATCCCCTGCCTGCAGGAGGCGAGTATCGAGGCGCAGACGCTGTATCCCAGGCATTGGTAAAGCTGATTGACGAACGTGGAGTACGCCATCAGCGGCATCACGGAGCAGGCGAAGGTCAGCGCCAGAGCGCCTATCTCGACCACCTTGGGATCGTCGCGGAACCAGTGCATTATCGCGTGGGTGTTGAGACCTATCGCGACGGACGCCGCCGTGCTTATGAGCGTTCCCACGAGCACGGAGAACCAGAACGCCTTTTTGACGCGGCTGTAAATGCGCGCGCCGAAATTGTACCCCGCGACGGGCTGGAAGCCCTGCCCTATGCCTATCATCATGGACCGGACGAACATATAGATCTTGTTCGCGATGGTTACCGCCGCGACCGCCTCGTCCGCAAAATCGCCGCCCCAGAACGCCGCGCCGCGGTTAAGGAGCGCCGATGCGACGCTGCCCATGCCCTGGCGGCAGATGGTGGGAAAGCCGAGCTTGACGAGCTGCCAATAGGTGGAGAACCTTCTTGACACCGCCTTTGCCCGGAGCTTTATGATGCTCCTTCCCGAGCGGAATATCACGAGCAGTATTATAAGGCTCACGGTCTGGCTCAATACGGTGGCGATCGCCGCGCCCGCGATGCCGAGCCCGAACACGTTTATGAAAAGCGGGTCGAGCGCGACGTTCAGCAGGCCGCCGGTGCAGAGACCGATCATGGAAAGGTTCGCCTCGCCCTCCGCCTTGAGGATATTGTTGAGCACGAACGAAGTGCACATTATGGGCGCGCCGATCAGTATTATCCGCGTGTACGCCGCGGCGTAGGGGAGTATCGTTTCGGTCGCCCCGAGGAGCCTCAACAGCGGCTTTAACGTCGAGAGCCCGCTGATAAGCAGCACGAAGCCCATTATTATCGCGGCGAAGACCGCGCTCGCGGCATACTCCTCCGCCTCCTTGTCCTTCTTTTCGCCGAGCCGCCTTGAAACAAGGCTCGAGCAGCCCATGCTTATGCCGAAGCCGAACGCCTGTATTATCGACTGCAAAGCAAAAGCCACCCCGACCGCCGCCGAAGCGCTCGTGTCGATGTGGGAAACGAAATAGGTATCCGCCGTATTATAGACGACCGTTATCAGCTGGCTCACCGTCGTGGGTATCGCGAGCGACGCGACGAGCCGCGGGATGGGCGTTTCGGTCATCCTTTTATGCTGCTGTATGCTTGTGAGCGCCATCGGATCAGCCGAGATGGAATATGAGCGCGACCAGCCTGTAGATCCAGTTCGCGGCGACTCCCGCGAAAATGCCGCCGACCGTATGGCTCAGTATCGCCTTGCCGGTCAGGTATTTGTAGCCCAGGCTGTCCATCATTGAAACGTGAGTGGAAAGGTAGCCGCTCCAGCACATGCACATGGCGGTAAACACCGCGACGTCATGCGCGTTGGCAAAGCCTTCCTTCAAAAGATTGGGGACGAGACCCATCGCCGCGCCCGCGGAGCCCAGCGCCGTCATGGGGACGGAAACGCCGCCGGAGGAAGCGAACCCGAAGAGGGGCTTTATTATGAAATTGATCTTGTCCGCGATAAGGGGGAGCAGCCCGATGCCCTCGTAAGCGGCGCCGGAATAGCCCTCCGCACCCGCGCCGTTGGTGAGCATCATGACGAGCGTGCAGATTATGACAACGCCGGGGATTATCCCGAGACCCAGCTGCACGCCGGATTTTCCGCCGTCGAGCAGCGCGTTCATCGTACGCATGCCGAGGTTCTCCCCCGAATGATCGATATGATCGTGCTCGCCGATATCCTTATCGTCAAGCGCGGGCGAATCCTTGCCGAAGACCTTCTTGGTCATGGCGAGCATTATCCTCGTCGAAACGATGCTGCCGAGCACCGCGGCGAAATTGCCTACGAGCACCGCGGGCATAAGACTCGTCCCGGCGGCGCCTTCCTGCCCGAGCATGAACGTCGTAACGATGAGACCCATGCCGAACGACGTGCCGATATTGGTGAGCGCGGGGAGCTGGTACCTTTTGAAGAAGCTCTTGAACCCCTTGTCGTCCGCAAGCGAGAGTATCGCCGGGTTATCGGAAAGATAGGTGGTCACTATGCCGAGCGCCGCCGCGCCGGGGAGCCCGTAAATGGGCTTCATCAGCGGGGAGAGTATCTTGTTCAGCATATCGACCACGCCGAACTCCGTCAAAAGCGCCGAAAGCGCGCCCATCAGCACCGCTATCGCCATAATGTAAAGGCAGGTGTTGACGAGAATGTCGAACGCCGTGTTCATCAGCGTGGAGAACATATTGGAAAGCCCCATCGGTATCGCGAACATGACGAAAACGCCGATGATCAGCACAAGGCATATCACCGCCGAAAACCACTTGGGCTTATGCTTCAACTTAAAGCTGTCTCTTAACCGCGTGCGCTTCACGTTCGTTCCCTCGCTTTTGTGATCAAATAACTGCTGCGATAACCTATTATAACATCTTATTATCGAAAAAAAGAGGCTTTTGTTTTCCCGAGCGAAATATATTTGCGCCGGCAGCGCATGAAGGGTCTCTCAAGATATCAGGACGCACGCCAAGCGAGCAAAGCGAGCGCCGCCCACGTGGCCGAAAAATGTTTTTTTCGAGCCGAGTGGGCGTGACGCGCCGCGATAGGCGCGTAACCACGATAACTCAAATCCGAGGGACCGCTCCCGCGAGACAATTCCAAGTTTGAATGCACGATGTAACAGTAGTGTTACGGATTCGAGAAGCTCAAGTTCCTCGGGAACCCCCTCATCCGTCATTTCTCCCGTTGGTGGATGAGGGATAATTGCTAATTGCTAATTGCTAATTGCTAATTGCTAATTGCTAATTCCTAATTCCTAATTGCTGATTCCTGATTCCTAACCCCTTTTCGCATCCCATGCGCCGATATTCGGGAAGGCATATACGACAGGGTACAGAAGCCCGGGGATGACGCCGACCGTCCACAGGGGGACGCTGACGAAATGCATCAGTATCGCGTATGCCGCGATCGCGGCGACCGTCAGCAGGAACACCCCGCCGAGTATTATTCCGGCGATCAGCAGCCGCTTTTTGATAAATACGCCCATGAGCGCCGAGATCGCCAGCGAAAGCACCATGCACAGCGCGAACACGCGGATGCAAGTCAGCGAAACCTGATCCGCCGATCCGCCGAAAAGCATGCGGATGATCGGCCCGGCAAGGAAGAACATGCAGACCGCCGCGATAAGCGTCACCGTGACGGCGAACACCGACGATACGATATCGAATATCCTTGCCCTCTTTTTACTGCCGGAATAGCCTATCATGCGCAGTATTATCCCACCATAGAACAACGCCATGAACGCCCAGCCCGAGATCGTGGTGATGCAATTGTTGTTCATGACGCCTTCGTAGCCCAGCGATCCCGCAATGGGTATCGACAGGATGAACTGCACGACGGAAACGATAAGCCCGCCTATCAGCATCGTCAGCAGATATTGATGCCTTTCATCGAGCCTCCGCCTCACCGGGGCGCTGTTCAACGTGATCTCTTCCATACCTTTATCCTCCCGAATATATTTATTGAATGATGCAACCTTCCGTGCACGCCGCGCGTTATATAGTAGAAAGCAACGGGGACGCGTTGAAGAAAACCGGATGCGCCGTTTCCGCCCGCTTTCGCAGACCGGACGGTCATGCGAAGCATACGGGTATCGGTAAGCCCGATCCCGATCGAAAGCCGGACACTCCCGCGCCGAAAGAAAACCTTGACGTGCGGGTGAAAATAGATCGTTAAAATAAAGCGGCGGCCCGCGTTGAGTGCGGACCGCCGCGCCTTTTTACTTTTCTTCCTTAAGCGCGCGGATCTTCTCCGTCAGCATGGGCACGACCTTATTGAGGTCGCCCACTACGCCGTAATCGGCAACGTTGAATATCGGGGCGGTCTCGTCGCGGTTGATGGCGATTATAACTTCCGATTCCTCCATGCCGGCGAGGTGCTGTATCGCGCCGGAGATGCCGACGGCGATATAGAGCTTGGGGCGCACGGTCTTGCCCGTCTGCCCGACCTGCATCTCCTTATCCGCCCAGCCCGCGTCCACCGCGGCGCGTGAAGCGGCGACTCTTCCGCCGAGCGCGTCCGCAAGGTCGTACAGCATGCGGAAATTCTCCTTCGAGCCCATTCCGCGCCCGCCGGAGACGAGTATCTTCGCCTCGGAGATATCGACCGCCTCGTTCATCTTTTTGATGACGTCGAGCACCTCGACGAAGCAGTCGTTATGCTCTATTTTAAGATTGAAGGGAAGCACCCTCGCGCGGCGCCCTTCCACACGCTCCGCCCTCTGCATCACGCCGGGGCGGACGGTCGCCATCTGCGGACGGAAATCGGGGCAGATGATGGTCGCCATGAGGTTGCCGCCGAATGCGGGACGGGTCATGAGGAGCCTGCCCGTTTCGGGATCGATCTCGAGCCTGGTGCAGTCGGCGGTGAGACCAGTATGCACCCTTGCCGAAACGCGGGGAGCGAGGTCGCGCCCGATGGTCGTCGCGCCGTAGAGCACTATCTCGGGCTTGAAATAGTCGATCACGCCGAACATCGCCTGGGCATAGGGCTCGGTGGTGTACTCCGAAAGCGCCGGATCGTCGATCAGCACGACGGTGTCCGCGCCGTATTCGCCGAGCTCGTCCGCAAGGGATGCGACGTTGTACCCGCAGAGCACCGCGGAAACGGTGGTGTTAAGGGCTTTCGCCAGCTCCTTCGCCTTGCCGAGAAGCTCGAAAGAAACGGGAGCCGTAACGCCCTCCACCTGCTGGATGAAAACGTAAACGCCTTTGTATTCGCTGAATTCTTTCATACCATTATTCCTCTCAGATCACAAACTTCTCACGAAGCTTCTGCACAAGCCAATCCGCCTCCGCCTCGGCGTCCAGCGTAACGGTCTCCCCCTTGCCCTTCAATGCCTTGGGGAAGCTCTCCTTAACGCGCGTGGGCGAGCCCTTGAGGCCTATGTTCCCGTCGTCGACGGGCACGTCGGGACGCGTCCATACGGTGACGTTCTTCTCGCGGTAAGCTTGGAATATGCCGCCCGGCGTCATGTAGCGGGGTCGGTTGAGCTCCGTCAGCGCGGTGACGAGGCAGGGCATCTTGACGCGGACTACCTGATAGCTGTTCTCGAACTGCCTCTTTACGATGAGGCTGTCGCCGACGACCCTTATCTCCTCGGCATAGCTTACGTTGGGGATGCCGAGATGCTCCGCCATCTGGGGACCGACCTGCGCGGTGTCGCCGTCGATCGCCTGGCGCCCGGTGAAGACTATATCGTAGGGGAGCTTCTTTACCGCCGCGGCGATAGTGGAGGAGGTCGCCCAGGTGTCCGCGCCGCCGAACGCGCGGTCGCTGATAAGATACGCCTCGTCCGCGCCCATGGCGAGGGCTTCGCGCAGCACGGCGTCAGCCTGTGCGGGACCCATCGAAACGACGCGGACGACCGCGCCGAGCTCGTCCTTTATGCGAAGAGCCGCCTCAAGACCCGCCTTATCGTCGGGATTCATTATGGAGGGAACTCCCTCGCGGATCAGCGTACCCGTCTTGGGATCGAGCTTGACCTCGTTCGTGTCGGGGACCTGCTTTATACAAACTACTATGTTGAGCATATACTACCTCCGTCAGTTAAGCAGCGAGCCGGCTATTACCATCCGCTGCACCTCGCTGGTGCCCTCGTAGATCTCGGTGATCTTGGCGTCGCGCATCATGCGCTCGACCGCGTACTCGCGGGTGTAGCCGTAGCCGCCGTGGAGCTGCACGCACTTCGTCGTGACTTCCATCGCGGTCTCGGCCGCAAAGAGCTTCGCCATTGCCGCTTCGACGGAAAAACGCTTCTGCGTGTCCTTGGCGTACGCCGCCTTGTAGACGAGCTGCTTCGCCGCCTCGACCCTCGCCGCCATATCGGCTATCGTGAACTGCGTGTTCTGGAACGCCGCGATGGGGCGCCCGAACTGCTTTCTCTGCTTGACGTAGGCGATGGTGGTCTCCAGCGCGCCCTCCGCAATGCCGAGCGCCTGCGCCGCAATGCCGATCCTGCCGCCGTCGAGCGTCGCCATGGCGATGGAGAAGCCCTTGCCCTCCTGCCCGAGCATATTCTCGCGCGGGATGCGGCAGTCGCGGAAAATGAGCTCGTAAGTGGAGGAGCCGCGAATGCCCATCTTTCTCTCCTTCGTACCGAAGGTGAAGCCGGGCGTGCCCTTTTCCACAATGAACGCGGACATGCCCTTCGTGCCCTTCGAGGGATCGGTGAGCGCGAAGATGATGTAGATATCCGCTTCCTTGCCGTTGGTGATGAATATCTTGGAGCCGTTCAGCACGTACTCCTCGCCCTCGAGCACCGCCTTGGTCTGAACGCCCGCGGCGTCGGTGCCGGCGCCGGGCTCTGTCAAAGCGAACGCGCCGAGCTTTTCGCCCGATGCGAGGGGCTTAAGGAACTCGTCCTTCTGCGCGGGCGAACCGAATTTCAGGATCGGGTCGCAGCAGAGCGAGGTGTGCGCGGAAACGATAACGCCCGTCGTGGCGCAGCGCTTCGAGATCTCCTCCACGCACATGACGTAAGTCAGTGAATCGCAGCCCTGCCCGCCGTATTCGCGCGGGATGGGTATGCCCATGAAGCCGTATTTCTCCAGCTTCTCGACAGTTCCCCTGGGGAACTCCTCCGTTTCGTCGACCTCTTCGGCATAGGGCTTTACCTCGTTCTCCGCGAATTCGGAGAAGAGCGTCCTTGCCATAAGGTGCTCCGGACTCAGTTTATAATCCATGAAAACCTCCGTGGGAAAGTATTTGCGTTTTTCATGTACCCGCAAAGATACATTATAATTATACATTGAAATCCCCGCACTTTCAAGCGGGGGGAGAAGGTCGGAGAGCTATATATTCGGATAAACGGGAATCAGCAATTAGGTTCATTGACGGTTGC
>DGHD01000014.1 GCA_002392505.1 Christensenella sp. UBA3857
ATTGCTAATTTCTAATTGCTAATTCTCAAATGCCGCAGGCATTATCTCTCCCTCTCCGCTCTTTTCATTATCGCCGGACCGTTTTCGCGGAGCCATTTGCGGTGGGCTTTATGGTCGGGATCGGCGGAGGCGACCATATCCCAGAACTCCCTTGAGTGATCCATATGCTTAAGATGGCAGAGCTCGTGCACGACGACGTAATCGAGCACCTCCTCCGGCGCGAGCATAAGCAGGCAGTTGAAGTTGAGCCCGCCCTTTGCCGAGCAGCTGCCCCACTTGGTCCTTTGGCAGCGGACGCTCACGCGGGAGTACCTTACGCCGAGCAGCGCGGAGTACCTTGCGAGCTTTGCCGGGAGCGCCTTTTTCATTTCCCTTGAAAGCGCCGCGATATCCTCCTTCGTGAGAGGACCATCCTCGTTCGCCGTCCTTTCGATCCGCGCCGCTCTGCGCTTCTGCCGCTCTATCCAGGGCGCGGAATCGCGGACGAATTTATCGATCGTTTTCGGGGAGCAGATTATCGGCGCGCGCACTATAACGACGCCCTCCCCGTCGAGGGAGAGGGCGAGCGTTTTTCGCATGCTTCTTATTACCTTGTACTCGATATCCATTTATCAGACCATCAGCTTCGTAATGAGCTCGCCGAGCGCGGCGGGATCCTCCGTGCCGAGCCCCGACGCAAGCCTTGCGGAGGCGTACAGGAGCTTGCTGTAAAGCGTGAGCTTCTCCTTATCCTCCTCATAGAGCTCGCTGAGCTTCGCGGCGATCGGGTGGTCGATGTTTATGCTGAGCACCTTTTCGGCGTGCACGGGGTTTTCTCCGCCGGGCATCTTTTCAAAGGTCTTTTCCATCGTGGCGGAAACGGCGCCCTCCGAAGCGATGCACGCGGGGTGATCGGTGAGCGCGCTCGTGAAGCTGACCTTCGCCACGCCCTCGCCTATCGCGTCCTTCATGAAGGAAAGCAGGTCCTTCTTCGCCTCGTTCTCCTTATTGACGCGCTCCTTTTCCTCGTCGGAGCCGAGATCGAGCTCGTCCGAAGCGACGTTTTTGAACTCCTTGCCGTCATACTCATGCATCATCATGAGTGCGAATTCATCGACGTCCTCGGTAAGGAGCAGCACCTCGCAGCCCTTCGATACGACCGCCTCGGTCTGCGGGAGCATTTTCGCCTGGGAACGGCTCTCGCCGACGGCGTAATAGATCGCGTCCTGCCCCTCCTTCATGCGGGAGACGTACTCCTTGAGCGTCGAGGGCTCCTCGCCGAAGGTGGAATCGAACAGGAGCAGATCCTTGAGCTTCTCCTTGTTCATGCCGTAATCGGCGTAAACGCCGTATTTGAGCTGCGTGCCGAACGCCCTGAAGAATTTGACGTACTTATCCCTTTCGGTCTCCTGCATCCTGATAAGCTCGTCATGGATCTTGTTCTCGAGCGAGCGCGCGATAAGCTTGAGCTGCCTGTCGTGCTGGAGCATCTCCCTCGATATGTTGAGCGAAAGATCCGAGCTGTCCACGAGCCCCTTCACGAAGCTGTAATGATCCGGCAGCAGCTCGGCGCATTTGTCCATTATCAGCACGCCGGAGGAGAAGAGCATGAGCCCCTTCTCGTAATCGCGGGTATAGTAATTGTAGGGCGCGGACGCGGGTATGAACATGAGCGCCGTGTAATCCGAAACGCCCTCCGTCCTCTGACGTATGACCTTCAGGGGATCCTCGAAATCATGGAATTTCTCGCGGTAGAAGGCGGAATACTCCTCGTCCTTTACCTCCGACTTGTCCTTCTTCCAGATGGGGATCATGCGGTTGAGCGTTTCATCCGCGGTGTAATCCTCATACTCGGGCTTGTCGTCGGGCGAGCCCTCCTTACGCCTTGACTTCGTTACCTCCATCCTGATGGGGAAGCGGATGTAATCGGAGTACTTCTTGACGAGCGCGCGGAGTTTGTATTCCTCAAGGAATTCGGAGTATTTTTCGTCCTCGGTATCGGGCCTTAAGAAGAGCGTGACGCTCGTGCCGAAGCCTTCCATATCGGCGGGCTCCACCGTGTAGCCGTCCGTGCCGGAGGACTCCCATTTATACGCCTCGTCCGAGCCGTAAGCGCGGCTCACAACGACTATCCTCTCGCTTACCATGAACGCGGAGTAGAAGCCGACGCCGAACTGACCGATTATGTCGACGTCCTCGGGCTTATCGCCGTCCTTCTTGAAATCGAAGGAACCGCTTCTCGCAATGGTGCCGAGGTCGCTTTCAAGCTCCTCCTTCGTCATGCCGCAGCCGTTGTCGCGCACGGTGAGGGTGCGGGCGGTCCTGTCGGGTATAAGACGGATCTCATAATCGCCGCGGCTGAGCGTTACGCTCGTATCCGTGAGCGAGCGGAAATAAAGCTTGTCGATCGCGTCGGAGGCGTTCGATATGAGCTCGCGCAGGAATATTTCCTTATGCGTGTAGATGGAATTGATCATCATATCAAGCAGCTTCTTCGATTCGGTCCTGAATTGTTTCTTTGACATCTCTATCATCTCCAATACGATTATTAGCCTTATCGGTCAGCCTTATATTATCACTGTTTTCAACCGATTCAACACGAATGCGCCAATATATTTTTGTATGTACGACCGCCCTCCGGGGTGAAATAATGAGCGTATCAAACAAATCGGGAGGCAAATATGAATAAGAAAGAACTGATGAACGTCTGCAAAGAGATGATCTCGAACCCGCCCTGCTGCTGGAAAACAGGGACGCGCTGATCGGGTGAGAACGATGCAGCCCTGCGGGCTTCGATATAAACGCAGGCGCATGAGAATTAGCAATTAGCAATTAGCAATTAGCAATTGCCCCCTCATCCGTCATTTCTCCCTTTGGTCGAAATGCCACCTTCCCCACCATGGGGGGGAAGGCTGAAAAACTTGCGGGCAAAGCGAGCCGCACTCAAGTTTTTAGGACGCACGCCAAACGAGCAAATGCGAAATGCGCTCAAGTATATAGGACGCACGCACAGGCGAGCAACGCGAGCGTCGACCACGTGGCCGAAAAATGTTTTTTTCGAGCCGAGTGGGCGTGACGCGGCGCGATAGCGAGAGCGTAAAAAATCGTAACGGTGTTACGATTTTAGCGAGCGCCCCGCCGGGAGCGTCTGCGACCGGCGAGGGGAGGAACCACGATCACGCAAGTCCGAGGAACCGCACCTGCGAGACATTTCCCAGTATGTATGCACGCTGTAACATTAGTGTTACAGAGTTAGGAAGCCCAAGATAATCTGAATCATCCCTCATCCACCGCTCGTTCCTCGCGGTCCCCTGCCCCGGGGCGGGCCCAGCCGCCCGTTCATTGACTTTTTGACCATTCACCGGATGGT
>DGHD01000015.1:0-360 GCA_002392505.1 Christensenella sp. UBA3857
TTCCTCTCACACTCTCTATTATCCTATTATCCTTCTATCCTGTATTCTATTAACCAAAGAGGTTTTTTTAATTTTTCTATACTATAGATATCAATAATATTATAGATATACGAATTAAAAATCTCTTTTTCATACGAACAATAAGCGCACATTCGTTCTGTGTTGCTTGACTTATAAGAACGGATGTGCTATAATATTACTGTGAGATGTTTTGGAGATACGAAAAAGGGAGCTCCTCACGGAACTCCCTTCGATGCAATACAAGCTCTTATTTCATACCGCGCTTGACCATTTCGGTCACGGCGAAGGTGGCTACGTCGTCGGCGTATTTGCCGGCGCCGAAGCCCGCGTCATAGCCCA
>DGHD01000015.1:411-3093 GCA_002392505.1 Christensenella sp. UBA3857
CATAGCCCAGCTCCTTGGCAAGCTCATGGGTTATGCGGGCGCCGCCGCAGCAGAGGATGAAGCGGTCGCGCAGACCTTCCGCCTCGAGATATTCGACGAGCTCGGTAAGGTTCTGGATATGGATGTCCTTCTGGGTGACGGTCTGGGAAACGAGAAGCACGTCGGCGTTGACCTCGAGCGCCTTTTTGACAAACTCCTCGTTCGGGATCTGGGCGCCCAAGTTGTAAGCCTCTATCATCTCGTAGCGCTCCAGCCCGTAATGCCCGGCGAAGCCCTTGCGGTTCATTATCGCGTCGATGCCGACGGTATGCGCGTCCGTGCCGGTGGAGGCGCCGACGAATACGAGCTTTCTGCCGAAATGCTCCTTGATGTACTCGTTGGTCTCCTCCATGCTCATCGTCTCCTCCTCGACGGTGATCACGTGGATGTTCTCGTAATCCACGGAGTGCGAGACGGAGCCGTAAACGACGAAGAACGTGAACTCCTTATCAAGCGTTTTGGCGCAGGCGACGTTCGGCTCGTCGACGCCCATTTTGCGGACGAGCTGGCGGGCGGCCTCCACGCCGCGTTCATCGTTCTTGACGGGCAGGGTGAAGGAGAACTGCACCTTGCCGTCGTTCATCGTGTCGCCGTAAGCCTTTACGCGGGTGGGATCGAATTTGGTATCGAAATCCGCTTTATGCGTGTTGTAAAGTCCGCTCGACATGGCTTACACCTCCCTTTTCATAAGCTCGATGAAGGGGTTGAAATAGACGGAATCCTTCTTCGTGACGCCGTTTAAGCCCTTGCCTCCGTCGCGCGAGCGTTTGATGTCGGCGAAGATGCCCTTCTCGAGCGTTGCGAAGAGACCCATCTTCTCGATCTCGGCGAGCAGGTCGGTCGCCTTCTGCAAAACCTCGTTCGCCCTGGTCTCCATGATACCGCCCTCCTTGAAGGTGATATCGTCGCCGAGGTCGTGCATGGTGCGGAATATGTACTGCGCGTTCTCGATGGAAAGGGCACGGTCGCTCATGAACGGCGTATGTATCGCCTCCGTGAGCATACCGAGAAGGTGGAGCTTCTGCCCGGTCAGTATCGTTACGATGTTGAACAGCGCGTCCTGCACGTGACCGCGGAATATATTGCCCGTCATGAACTTGGTCGGCGGCATGTATTTGAGCGGCGCCTTGGGGAATATCTGCCTTGCCATCTGCGCCTGGGCAAGCTCATAAAGGAAGCCGTTCTCGACCGAAGGATCGATCTCGAACGCGTGACCGAGACCCTGCTGTTCCTCGGGCAGACCCGCCTCGAGCGCGAACTGCTCGTTCAAAAACTGGGAAGCGAGCACGGTATGCGCCTCCTCCACGGCGTCGGCGGTGGTGAGGTAGTTATCCTCGCCCGTGTTGATTATGACGCCTGCGAAGGAGTTGATGACGCGGCTCATGTACTGGTCGATTATGGTCCTCTGCGGGTTGATGTCGCGGAAGAGTATGCCGTAGAGCGCGTCGTTGAGCATTACGTCGAGCCTTTCGAGAGCGCCCATCGCGGCGATCTCCGGCATGCAGAGACCGGAGCAGTAGTTGCACAGCCTTATGTAGCGGTGCTCCTCCTCGCCCACCTCGTCGAGCGCGGCGCGCATCAGGCGGAAATTCTCCTGCGTGGCGTATGTGCCGCCGAAGCCCTCCGTCGTTGCGCCGTAGGGAACGTAGTCGAGAAGGCTCTGCCCCGTGGTGCGGATGACGGCGATAATGTCGGCGCCCTGCTTGGCTGCCGCCTTCGCCTGGGTGATATCCTCATAGATATTGCCCGTTGCGACGATAACGTAGAGGTAGGGATCGGTCTTGTCGCCGAACTCGTTTAAGTACTCGTTCCTTTTGGCGACGTTCTTCCTTACCCTTTCGGCGGTCGCTTCGGCGACGGGCATTATGACGGAGCGGATCTCCTCAACGGAACGGGGAGGCAGCTTCGAGAGATCGATCTCTCCCGAATCGACGCCCTCCGCGATCCTCTGGGGATCGAGCCCGGTATCGAGCATGGCGGTGCCGATGAGGTACGCCGCGCCGACGCCGAGGAGCCCCTTCTCGTTCATGTGGTCGACGACCACGTTGGGAAGCGGCACGTCGAGCGCGTTCACGCCGTCGATGCCCAAAAGGCGGCAGACGGTGCGCTCCACAGTGACGGTGGTATGCTGATCGATGAAGCTCTGAATATCGACCGCTATCCGGTGCGCGGACTCACGCGCTTTTTTTACATTATCCTGATTTAATCTGAGTTTTTCAGTCATGTATCATTATCATCTCCCATTTTTCGGTATTGAACAAAGGATAAACGGCTTTTTGATCTTCGGCGAGCCGGATGAATGATCCTAAAACCGATGGGCTGTATTCAAACAGCGGATCTGTCTCGCAGGAGCGGTTCCTCGGACTTGATTTGACGAGTTCCGCGCCTAACGCGGCGCGGCGCCGCTCGCTCGGAATTAAGCATAATTCCGGCTCGCATAGGCGGCTCCCGTTGGTCGCGTCAGTGCTTCCTTCCCCTCTCGAGGCGGGCAAGACCCTTCGGCTCCAGCGAGATGGCGCCGTCCCTGCGGCCCTGTTCGAGCCCGGCAACGCCGACGGGCTCGAAGCGCGCTTCCTTCGCCTTGCGGCATTCCTCGCAATGGCAGTCCTCCTCATAATGCTCGGGCTCGGTATAGGTGGTGAT
>DGHD01000015.1:3218-8385 GCA_002392505.1 Christensenella sp. UBA3857
GTCTTGCCGCCGCCGCCGGGAGCGTCCACGACAAAGGTGGGCACGGCATAGCCGGAGGTGTGTCCCCTGAGGCCCTCGATGATCTCGATGCCCTTCGAAACGGGGGTGCGGAAGTGGGTCAGACCCATGGACAGGTCGCAAACGTAGATGTAATATGGTCTTACCCTGATGTAGACGAGCGCCTGAACGAGCTTCTTCATGACGTGTACGCAGTCGTTAACGCCGTGCAGGAGCACCGTCTGGTTGCCGAGGGGGATACCCGCGTCGGCGAGCATGGCGCAGGCGCGCCTCGATTCCTCGGTGATCTCGTTGGGATGGTTGAAGTGGGTGTTCAGCCAAATGGGATGATATTTCTTGAGCATATTGCAGAGGGCGGGAGTGATCCTCTGCGGGCAGACGACCGGGGTGCGGCTGCCGATACGGACGATCTCCACGTGGGGGATCTTACGAAGCTCCGAGATGATGTACTCGAGCTTTTCGTCCGAAATCATGAGCGCGTCGCCGCCGGAAAGCAGAACGTCCCTGACCTCGGGATGGTTCCTGATGTACTCGATGCAGCCCTCCACCTGGCAGTCGGGCACGGCGGTGTCGTGCTGACCGGCGAAGCGGCGCCTCGTGCAGTGACGGCAGTACATGGAGCACTGGTCGGTCACGAGGAAGAGCACACGGTCGGGATACCTGTGGGTGAGACCCGGAACGGGCGAATCGGTATCCTCATGCAGAGGATCAAGCTGATCCTCCGGCGCCTGATAAAGCTCCAGCGCGGTGGGGATCGCCTGACGCCTTATGGGATCATAGGGATCGTCCGGATTTATAAGGGAGAGGTAATAAGGGGTTATCGCCATGCGGAGCGTGCCCAAACACTTCTTAACGCCGTCCTCCTCCTCGGGGGTGAGCTTGACGTATTTTTTCAGATCCTCAAGCGTCTCGATGCGGTTGGCGACCTGCCACTGCCAGTCGTTCCAAAGCTCATCGGGAATATCCTTGAAAAGCCCGTATGCACGGCTCTGATTGATGGTTACCATAGTTTTTTCCTTTCCTGAATTATCATTCTGCGCCGTTTTCGCCGGCGGTCACGCCGTTCGTAACAGCATTTTCGAGATCGAACTCAACGCCCTTGAAGGCGGGACCGTACTTCGTATCGAGGGACTTGGGCGCGAACGCCTGGATGGTGTAGACGCGCTCGTTCTCCACGACGTATTTGACGATCCAGAGCTTCTGTATCTCGCCGGTCTTCTGATACTTCGCGGTCACCTCGAGCGACAGCATGAGGTACCCCTCGTTCTTCTCGAATTTGAAGCCGTCCACCGTGTACTCGGCGCCCTGCGAGGAGACCATGCCGAGGGCGATCTTCATGTAGTCGAGCGCCTCTTCATCGGAATACGCGGCGATCTCGGCATATTTGCGTGAGGGGACCTTGTAATACTCGGTCGTATGCTCGTAATCCTTATATGAATCGAAAAACTCATACGAGAGCACGGATTTGTCGTCCTCCGTATTGGCGACGAAGGACTCCTCCCCGTCGGAGGAGCGGCTGAAGCAATCGAGATAATCGAAGGTGAGCGCGGAGCCGTCGTCGTAACGGACGTACTTCACCTCGCCGTAATCGACGTCCGTCGGTCCCTCGGGAACGTAATCGTCCTTATGGCAGCCGGCAAGCGCGGCAAGGGATAAGACCATCGCCGCGGCGAGCAAAACAGAAACAAGCTTTTTCATTGATCGATCTCCGTAAAAGGGATTTTTAATGCCGCCCGGCGCTGAATACCGGGCGGCTCGGAAAAAAATCAGCAGTATTTCTCGTCAAAGAGCTTCCTGAGCTTCTCGTTCTCGCGCAGGACGTTGAGGGTGATCTCGGCGTGATCCTTGGTGTAGCCGTTGCCGATGATCATGGTGACGTCCTTGCCGATGCCCTCGGCGCCGAGAGCCGCCTTGGTGAAGGAGGTAGCCATGGAGAAGAAGTAAACGATACCCTCGTCACGAACGGGGAGGATGGCGCTCATCTCGCAGGACTCGACGTTGACGCAGCAGATGGAGATATCATACTCCTTGCCGCCGTTCGCCTCGAGAGCGGCGTTGAGAACGGCGATGGGCTCCGTCGCGGAGGCGACGACGACCTTGTTGTAAACGCCCAGCTCCATAAGAGCGGGGACCTGCTTCGGGTTCCTTACGACGCCGACGACGTTGCCTTTGGGACCGACCTTCTTCATCGCCTCATAGCCGCAGAGAACGCCGGATTTGCCGTTTGCGCCGAGGATCAGCACGCTGTCGCCCTCCTTGGGAAGCTTGCGCGCCTGTGCGGGAGCGCCGGCGACGTCGAGCGCCGCAAGAGCAAGGGTCTCGCTCATATCGTCGGGAAGCTTGGCGTAGATGCCGCTCTCGAACAATACGGCCTGACCGATGATGTCGACGCGGTCGATTTCCTTATGGATGGCAAGGATCTTGTCGATCTTGAGGGGAGTGAGGGACAGGGAAACGAGGGAAGCGATCTTGTCGCCGACCTTCAGGTCGCGGTCCTTGAGATCCTCGCCGATGTAGGCGACCTTACCGATGAACATACCGCCGGAACCGGTGACGGGGTTCTGCTGCTTGCCGCGCTCCGCCACGATGCCCATGATCATTTCGCCGATCCTCTTCTCGTCGCCCTCGCAGGCTTCCTCGATCTGAGTGAAGGAAGCGGAGTCGATGTTAAGGGAGATGACGTCGCAGATGATCTCGTTGGAGTAGTGCTTGGTCATATCGTTGTCGATCTTCCATGCCGCCTGGGTGAGAACGCCGTGGGGCTCGATAACGCGGTGAGTGCCGTACTTGTTGCCTTTGAGTGCCATAGTTTTGTTCCTCCGTTTATTATGCTAAATTTAATTTTTTCGGTTTATTTCAGGGGCTTGAGCGAGAGGATCCTTCTCGCCTCCTCGGGAGAAGCGATCTCGCGTCCGAGCTCGCGGGAGAGGCGCACGACCTTCTCGACGAGTTCGCCGTTCGACGCCGCCTTTACACCGCGGGAGAGGTAGATGTTATCCTCGAAGCCGACCCTTACGTTGCCGCCCATCACGATGGTGGGCGCGGCGAGCTGGAACGCGGCGCGTCCTACGCCGGTCGAAGTCCAGGTGGCGTCCTTGGGGATGGCGTTGACCATCCAGACAAGGTTCTGCACCGTTGCGGGGGTGCAGCCCTTAACGCCCAGAACGAAGTTGAACTGCATCGGGTCGCCGGGGACCTCGCCCTTCCTCGCCATATCGAGGATGGTGTCGATATGACCCATCTCGAAGCACTCGTACTCGGGCTTTATGCCGTTCTCGATCATGCGCTTGCCGAACACGCGCATATTGGGCATGGTGTTGTCGAATATCTCGTCGCCGAAATTGCAGGTGCCGCAGTCGAGCGTCGCCATTTCGGGGAAGAGCTCCGTCGGCTGGAGCCTTTCCTCAGGGCTCATGCCCGTGGCGCCGCCGGTGGAGGGGATCATGATGACGTCGGGCAGCTCGCTCCTTATCGCGTCCATGACCACGCGGAAACGCTCGCGGTCCTGGGTGGGAGTGCCGTCGTCGTGACGGACGTGGACGTGGATTATCGCCGCGCCCGCGTTGTAGGCGCTCCTTGCCTCGTTTACCATTTCCTCAACGGTGTAGGGGACGGCGGGGTTATGCGCCTTTGTGACCTCCGCGCCGCAGATGGCGGCTGTGATTATGAGCTTTTCCATTTAAGCCTCCTGTCAGATATTCTCGTAATTGCCGCGCTTCTTGTCCTTGGGCACGACGCAGGTGCCGGAGGCACGGCAGACGACGATCGGCTCGGCGAGCACGTCGCACGCGGAATCGTTGATATCGGGACGGGGAGCGATGACCTTCCTCGCCTCGAACACCATCTTGCGGGAGGTGTTGCCGATATGGGTGATCTCGCCGTAAGCCTCGATATAGTCGCCGGCGAACACGGGCGCGATGAACTCGACCATGTCATAAGCCTTGAAAAGACCCTCGTCGCCGTCGAGCTTGATAAGAAGCTCCGTAGCGACGTCGCCGAACAGCGCGAGCATATGCGCGCCGTCAACGAGATTGCCGCCGTAATGAGCGTCCTGCGCGCTCATGCGAAGGCGGATGGTGGACGTGATTTTTTCCTGATTGGGCATGAAACTGTACCTCCGTGTGATAATTTTACTGATGCTTAAAAAAATAAATGCACTGTTTTAACGGCCCCCGTGAGCCGAAAAAGCAGCGCACCATTGACTTGTATCAATGACAGTCGCACGGCGCTCGGCCGTACGCCCAGATGCGCCCCCGCGGACAAAGCACACCTTCGGCAGACGCACTATTCACACACCGCCAATAAGCTCCGCAGCCATATGCGGCGCGCTACCTGAACGTCTGCGCCTCTACTTAACTAATTATACATTAACCGCGTCCGCGTGTCAATAAAAAAACTCGAAAGATATTAGGACGCACGCACAGGCGAGCAAAGCGGGACGCACTCAAGTTTTTAGGACGCACGTTAAGCGAGCGAAGCGAGCGCCGCCCACGTGGCCGAAAAATGTTTTTTTCGAGCCGAGTGGGCGTGACGCGCCGCGATAGGCGCGTAACCACGATATGCCAAGCTCGAGGAACCGCTCCCGCGAGACAATTCCGAGATTGATTGAACGGTGTAACGAAAGTGTTAAGGAGTTGGGAAGCCCAAGTTAATCGGAAGCCCCCTCATCCGTCATTTCTCCCGCCGGTCGAAATGCCACCTTCCCCACCAAGGGGGGGAAGGCTGAAAAACTTGCGGACAAAGCGGGATGCACTCAAGTTTTTAGGACGCACGTTAAGCGAGCGAAGCGGGAAGCACTCAAGTTTTTAGGACGCACGCACAGGCGAGCAATTGCGAGCCCGCCCACGTGGCCGAAAAATGTTTTTTTCGAGCCGAGTGGGCGTGACGCGGTGCGATAACCGCGTAACCACGATCACGCAAGTCCGAGGAACCGCACCTGCGAGTCATATCCGAGTTTGAATACACGATGCATCGTTAGTGTAACAAAGTCGGGAAGCTCAAGTTAATCGTAAGCATCCCTCATCCACCCTCGCCTTGCGGCTCCGGTCCCCCTTCCCCCAAGGGAAGGCTGAATAGTCGGAAGCTGCCCAGCCAAAAGCCTTCCCTTGGGGGAAGGCTGACGCCGGCGCGGACTCGAACCAATAGCCCG
>DGHD01000008.1:0-944 GCA_002392505.1 Christensenella sp. UBA3857
GCAAGGCGCTCCTGGAGCTTCTCCTTGTCGTACTCGGACTTGGTCTCGGCGATCTGCGTCCTGATGGTCTTTACGCGCGCGGCAATGGCTTCCTTATCGCCCGCGCCTTCGACGATGGTGGTATTCTCCTTGTCGACCTTTACCTGGCGGGCGGTGCCGAGCTGGGCGATAGTGGCGTCCTTAAGCTCCATGCCGAGCTCCTCGGAAATGACCTCGCCGCCGGTGAGGATTGCGATATCCTTGAGCATCTCCTTACGCCTGTCGCCAAAGCCGGGCGCCTTGACCGCGACGCAGGTGAATATGCCGCGGAGCTTGTTGACAACGAGGGTCGCAAGCGCGTCGCCTTCGACGTCCTCCGCGATTATGAGGAGCTTCCTGCCCTGCTTTGCGATCTGCTCGAGCACGGGGAGTATCTCCTGGATGTTGGTGATCTTCTTCTCGGTGATGAGGATGTACGGATCGTCGAGCACGGCCTCCATCTTATCGGGGTCGGTCACCATGTAGGCGGAAGCATAGCCGCGGTCGAACTGCATACCCTCGGTAAAGCGGAGCTCGGTCTTCATGGTCTTGCCTTCTTCAACGGTGATAACGCCGTCGTTGCCGACCTTCTCCATTGCCTCGGAGATAAGGGAGCCGATGCGCTCGTCGGAGGCGGAGATGGAAGCGACCTGCGCGATCTCCTCCTTGCCGGTGACGGGCTTGGATATATCCTTAAGGCCCTTGACTGCCTCATCGACAGCCTTCTCGATACCGCGGCGGATGACCATGGGGTTGGCGCCGGCGGCAACGTTCTTCATGCCCTCGCGGACGATCGCCTGTGCGAGCAGCGTGGCGGTGGTGGTACCGTCGCCGGCTACGTCGTTGGTCTTCGTGGCGACCTCCTTGACGAGCTGCGCGCCCATATTCTCAAAGGGATCCTCAAGCTCGATCTCCTTGGCGATGGT
>DGHD01000008.1:986-18869 GCA_002392505.1 Christensenella sp. UBA3857
TTGGCGATGGTAACGCCGTCGTTTGTGATGAGGGGAGCGCCGAACTTCTTGTCGAGAACGACGTTGCGGCCCTTCGGACCCAGGGTTATTTTAACGGTATTCGCAAGGGTATCGAGACCCTTTTCAAGAGAACGCCTCGCGTCCTCGCCGTATTTGATCTGCTTTGCCATAATACTGCCTCCTTTTATTCAACGACCGCAAGAATATCGTTCTGGCGGACGATGGTGTATTCAACGCCGTCAAGCTTTATCTCGGTGCCCGCATACTTGGAGTAGAACACCTTATCGCCGACCTTGACGTTCATGGTGATTTCCTTGCCGTCCACGATCCCGCCGGGACCAACGGCTATGACCTCCGCCATCTGGGGCTTCTCCTTGGCATTACCGGCGAGAATAAAGCCGGACGCGGTAGTCTCTTCCGCTTCAAGGGACTTGATGACGACTCTGTCGGAAAGAGGTCTGAGTTTCATATTGGATTCCTCCTATCGAAAAATGATTTATGTATTCATGCCGCCTCCTTAACAGATGGGGGAGGCGGGTGTTAGCACTCAACAACCTTGAGTGCTAACAAGGTTTATTATATGCCGAGGCAGACCGTATGTCAACACTCACAGCCATAATGAACAGAATATATTTGGAAACAAAAGCAATATATTGTGAAAAACGCCGAAATTGATATTGCCAAAGCGGAAAGTATGGTTTATACTGACAGCAATATCAAAGAAAGGAGGCCGCGTCACATGCGCAATATTGAATACGTCGTCAAAATCGGATATGCCCGGGTGAACTATGCGCGGTCTGCTGTTTGATATACGCAAGCCGAATACGCAATGATCCGCTGCGGGCGCCATGCCCGCAGTTTTTGTTTTTAAGTCGGAGGAACTATGGAAGAGAAGAAAAAGAAGCATAAGCCCATAAACCGCAAGCTGTTAAGAAGGTTTATGAAGGGTACGTGGGGATATTTTATAATAGCGGCGATCGCGCTTATTGCGGCGGTCCTTTCCGCATACATAATACCGATAATCACGAGCTTCACGATAGACTACGTGCTCATTCCCTATGCGGAGGAGGGTTATAAGGCGGGCGATTCCGGCGTGCCCGGCTTCATAATCAACTGGATAGATTCCATCGGCGGGCGCGAATTCCTCATAAAGCATCTTTACATAATGGGTATTGCGCTGCTCCTTTTCACCGCGGTGAACGCGATGAGCACCTTCTTAAGGCGCAGTTATATCGCCTACGCGGGCGAGAGCATGGCGCGCAACATGCGGAACGATCTTTACGAGCATCTTGCCAATCTGCCATTCGATTATCATAAGCACGTTTCTACGGGCGATCTCGTGCAGAGGTGCACCTCGGACGTCGATACCGTGCGCCGCTTCATACAGAACCAGCTGCTCGAGATAGCCAGGACGGTGCTGATGGTAGTCTGCGCGGCGGTAATAATGCTCCGCATGAATCCGATGCTCACGCTCTGGTCGGTCATAATGATGCCCTTCCTTGCGCTTTCGAGCTTTGTGTACTTCAAGGCGGTCAAGGACAGCTTCTCCGACGCGGATGAAGCGGAGGGCAAGCTTTCCGCCGCTCTGCAGGAGAATCTGACGGGCGTTCGCGTCGTCCGCGCGTTCGGTCAGCAGAAGCGCGAGCTTGACAATTTCACCGAGAAAAACGCCGATTTCAGGAAGAAGAACCTTCGCGTCAACAATCTTATGGCGTATTACTGGTCCGCTTCCGATGCGTTCGGGTATATGCAGATAATGCTTGCGCTCTGCGTCGGCGTTTATTACGCGATAAAGGGCTGGATCTCGGTCGGCGAGCTCCTTGTGTTCACCTCATATACTGCGATGCTCACCTGGCCCGTGCGTCAGCTCGGCAGGATACTTGCCGACCTCGGCAAGGCGTCGGTATCCCTCGGGCGTATCGACGAGATAATCTCCGCTCCGCTCGAGACGGAGCCCGGCAAGGCGCTTACTCCGCCCATCACCGGCGATATCGAGTTCAGGCACGTCGGCTTCCGATATGAGGACAGCGTGGATCCCGTGCTTGACGACGTGAGCTTTACGGTAAAGCATGGGCAGACCATCGCCATTCTCGGCTCCACGGGCAGCGGAAAGACGAGCCTCGTACAGCTTATTCAAAGGCTCTATACCGCGACGGAGGGTGAGATACTCCTTGACGGAGTCAACATAAACGACTATGAGAGGCATTATCTGAGACGCAATATAGGCATAGTTCTGCAGGAGCCCTTCCTCTATTCGCGTACTATCATGGAGAACATCCGCATCGTCGATCCCGACGCTCCGGAGGAGAAGGTTTACGAGGCGGCGAGGATCGCCTCCATACACGACGTGGTAAAGGCGTTTGAAAACGGCTATGACACGGTCGTCGGCGAAAGGGGCGTTACGCTTTCCGGCGGTCAGAAGCAGCGTGTGGCTATCGCGCGCATGCTCATGCAGGAGGCGCCGATAATCATTCTCGACGACTCCATGTCCGCCGTCGATACCGAGACGGACGCCGCCATCCGCGAGGCGCTCTCCGGCCGCAGGCAGAACTGCACCACGTTCATAATCTCACACCGCATAACAACGCTCTCCACTGCGGACAAGATACTCGTGCTGGAGCACGGACGCCTTGTCCAGCAGGGCACGCATGAGGAGCTCATTAAGGTCGACGGGCTGTATAAGCGCATCGCCGATATCCAGAACATGCTTGAGGGCGAGCTTGGCTCGGAAGGGGGTGAAGCATAATGGAAGACATGGAAGATCTCGAAATGACTACCTCGGCTCTTAAGGAAAAGGAGTTCGATCAGAAGGTCGATTTCAAGCTTTGGAAAAGGCTGATAAAATACGGTTTAAGGTCGAAGGGACTCGTCGCTTCGACGATGATATCGCTTGCCGTCGTCGCGGGGGTGGATCTGCTTTACCCGCTGCTCTCCCGTTATGCGATCGACCATATCATATACGGCTCGCATACGGAGAGGATACTTCCGTTTGCGCTCGTGTACGCCGCGGCGGTATTGGCGCAGGGCTTCTGCGTTATGCTGTTCATCAAGAATTCCGGCAAGCTCGAAATGAATATCGCCTATGATATCAGGCAGGACGCGTTCAAAAAGCTGCAGGAGCTTTCGTTCTCCTATTATGACAAGACGGCTGTCGGCTATATTATGGCGCGTATGGTCTCGGACGTCGGAAGACTTTCGGAGCTCATCGCGTGGAGCGTCGTCGATATTCTGTGGTCAAGCTGCTACGTATTGGGCATCGCGATAGTAATGCTCGTATTGAAATGGCAGCTCGCGCTCATCGTTATCGCCGTGCTGCCGCCCCTTGCCGTGATCTGCGTCTATTTCCAGAAGAAGATACTGAAGCATTACAGGGACGTAAGGAAGCAGAATTCCAAGATCACCGGCGCGCTCAACGAGGGTATAATGGGCGCCGTTACGACGAAGACGCTCGTCCGTGAGGAAAAGAACACCCGCGAGTTCGAGGCGGAGACCGGTCGTATGAGAAAATCCGCCATTAAGGCGGCGGTGCTCTCCGCCATGTTCACGCCCATCGTAATGTGCCTCGGCGCTGTCGGCACCGGACTTGCGCTTTACGCGGGCGGTATGAGCGTCGCCGGCAAATGGGCGATAGTGGGAACGATAACCGTCGGTACTCTCGCCACTTTCATATCGTATTCCACGGGTATTTTCGATCCCATCCAGCAGCTTGCGGGTATTTTTGCCGAGATGCAGTCCGCCCAGGCTTCCGCAGAGCGAGTCATAACGCTTATAGATACCCCCTGCGAGATACTCGATACCGAGGAGGTCATTGAGAAGTACGGCACGGCATTCGAGCCAAAGCGTGAGAATTGGGAGGATATAGAGGGCGACGTTCGCTTCGATGACGTCAGCTTCGCATATAAGGACGGCGAGAAGGTGCTTTCGCACTTCGATCTTGACGTAAAGGCGGGGCAGAACATCGCGCTCGTCGGCGAGACAGGCGCGGGCAAATCCACCATCGTCAACCTCGTCTGCCGTTTCTACGAGCCCACGGAGGGGCGCATACTCATCGACGGAGTCGATTACCGTGAGAGGAGCCAGCTTTGGCTTCAGGATCGCCTCGGCTACGTGCTTCAGCAGCCGCATCTGTTCTCGACCACGATCCGCGAGAATATTCGCTACGGCCGCCCCGACGCCACCGACGAGGAGGTCGTCGCAGCGGCGAAGCTCGTTCACGCGCATGATTTCATCGTACGTCTTGAGGACGGCTATGATACCGAGGTCGGAGAGGGCGGAGGGAGGCTCTCTACGGGACAGAAGCAGCTCGTCTCATTCGCAAGGGTCATTCTTGCCGATCCGAGGATATTCGTGCTCGATGAGGCGACAAGCTCCATCGATACCGAGACCGAACAGCTGATACAGCACGCCATTACGAAGGTGCTCGAGGGGCGCACCAGCTTCATCGTAGCGCACAGGCTTTCGACCATCCGTACCGCGGACAGGATACTCGTTATCCGCGGCGGCAAGATCGCCGAATCCGGCACGCATAAGGAGCTTCTGAAGCTGCACGGGTATTATTACGATCTTTATACCACGCAGTTCAAGAAGGACGCCGTCAGCAGGATAATGACGGAAAGCTGATGATGAAAAAACTGTTCGCCGCCGCTGCCGTGATATGGCTCGCCGTGCTCCTGAGGATCACGGTATTCAGGAACGGATGCTTCTCGCACGGGCTGTTCTCCGGACATATTGAGCTTGATGCGTTCGCATTCTATTTTGAACTGCTGCGCGCGGGCAACTGGAAGTATTTCGCCTATCTTTTCGGGGGAAACATCATCTGGTTTGCCCCCGCGGGGTTTCTCGCAAGGCTGTGGGGCGGGCGTCTGCCGCACGCTCTGCTGGCGGGCTTCCTGCTTTCGCTCGTGATCGAGACCGCGCAGTTCGTGCTCGGTTCCGGCGTATCGGAGCTTGACGACCTGATACTCAACACCCTCGGTGCGCTCGTCGGATATGCGTTCGGCTGTCTTACGCTTCGCCGGATATCCCCGAGAAAAAAGACGGGGAGCCAAAAGGAATAAAGTGGTTTACTTAAACGGTAAAATGTATTATAATAGGGTAACGGTTTATATACCGTTGCCCTATTATTCTGTATGGGAGTTGAAATGCTGTGAAGAAAAAACTGTTCATACTTGCGGCAGTGCTGCTTGCAATAGTATTGCTCGTTTCCGCGACCGCGGCGCTTGCCGACTTCGGCGGATTCAGCGGTGATACCGATTACGGCGGAAGCTCCGATTCCGGCAGCTCCGGCTGGGACTGGGGCGGGTCCGATTCGGGCAGCTCCGGCTGGGACTGGAGCAGCAGCTCCGGGAGCGGCGGCTTTTCGCTCCTTCCCGTAGGCTGTACCGGCGGCGGCATCATGTTCATAATGGTGATAGTGTTCATTATAGTCCTGATCGCCATTTTGAGGAGCAAGGCGCAGCAGCAGCAGCAGACGCAGCACAACGCGCATCCCACCGTTGTAACGAGCGTCAAGCCCACCGATTCGTCACAGCTCACGCCTATCGAGAACTATATCGCAGAGGTGGACGAAGGCTTCAGCGTCTCCGCGATGGAGTCGAAGCTCTCCAATCTCTACGTACAGATGCAGGACAGCTGGTGCAAGAAGGATATCACGTCGCTGCGTCCTTATCTTACGGATGAGCTTTATACCCAGTCCGACCGTCAGCTCGACGAGATACGCCGTGCAAGCCAGACCCCGCATATCGAACGGATCGCGGTGCTCGGCGTCACGATCCGCGGCTGGTTCCAGCGGGAGGGCATGGATCATATCATAGCCCAGCTCGAAACAAGGATCACCACCTATTCCACCAGCGACTTAACAGGCGAGATAGTGAAGGGCAATCCCAATATCGAGAAGTTCATGACCTACGAATGGGAGCTCACCCGTACCTCGGGCGTGCTCACGCAGGCAGAGGAGGAGCTCAAGACCGTTACCTGCCCCAACTGCGGCGCGCCTGTATCCATCAACAAGAGCGCGAAATGCCCGTATTGCGATACGGTCATCACGCTTGCGGAGCATGATTGGGTGCTCTCCTCCATAAAGGGATTGAGCCAGAAGTCGGTAGGATAAAAGAGTATTGAAAAGGAGCTGTTCGACCGAACAGCTCCTTTTGATATGCCGCTTATTCAGAGGTCTTCTCGAGCAGCGTTACATTAACGTCGAACGAGCTGTTGCCCCTCTGGATGGTGATGGTAACGGTCTCGCCGATACTGAAGGTGTTGATGGTCACGCGAAGCTCGGCGCTGCTGTTGACCGCCTTGCCGTTGATCGCGGTGATGACGTCGTTCTCCTGTATGCCGGCCTTCTCAGCGGGGCTGCCGGGCAGAACGGAGATGACCTGCGGATAGGTGTAGTAGCTGAACATGCCCATGCCGTAGGAGACGTTCTTCGTGGTCACGCCGAGATACGGACGACCGGTAACGAAGCCGTAATCCATTATGTCGGAGATGATGGGCTTGGCAAGGTCGATGGGCACTGCAAAGCCGAGTCCCTCGATGGTGGCGCCGCTGGACGTCTGGCCGCTGGATTTGGCGTTGACGATACCGATCAGCGTACCGTCGCTCAAAAACAGCGCGCCGCCGGAGTTGCCGCTGTTGATCGCGGCGCTCGTCTGCAGCAGGGTCATCCGCTGACCGCCTATCTCGATATCGCGGTCAAGACCGGAGATTATTCCCTCCGTAACGGTATTGGAGAGCTCGCCCAGCGCGTTGCCGATCGCGTAGACGCTCTCGCCCGCCTTCAAAACGGAGGAGGAACCGAGCGTTGCACAGCTGAACTTCTTGCCGTCTGCCTTGAGCTTGACAACGGCGATATCGGTAACGCTGTCCGTTCCGATGATCTCCGCCTCATAGCGGGTGCCGTCGTTAAGATAAACGTAGACCTTTGCGGCGCCCTCCACAACGTGGTTGCAGGTCGCGATATAGCCGTCCTGCGTGATTATTACGCCGGAGCCGGAGCCCGCATATACGTCCTCGGAGCCGTTCATCATAGTGATATCGATGCTGACGACCGCCTCAAGACAGCGGGCAATGATCTCCGTCTTCTCTGTATCGGGAGAAGCCTGAGTCCCCGCAATAATGAGGGAGGACGAGGGTTTGTTCGTATTATCCGGCGCGGGAGTCGCATCGGGCGACTCGGACACGGTCTCCGTCTCCGCAGGCTCCGTTGGATCGGGCGCGGCGCTCGTGGGGGCGGGAGTCGCGCTTGCTGACCTGTTGTTGATAAGGTCGTGGAGCCCTCCGCTCATAACAAGAAGTATGCCGCCGGCAAGGCAGGCGAGCAAGAAGACTACTATCAGTATGCAGGCGATAAGCGCGCCTGCGGGCATTTTGATTTTCGGACGTTCCATTCTCTCATATCCTTTCTTGAGTATTCTTCGATAGGTTCGCAAAAACCATTCTTCATGCTCATATTATAGTCAAAAAAATCTTTTTGGCAATGCCTTTGCGGCGTTTTTTTTATAATATTACCCGCCTGACGGCCCCTGAAAAGCCCGAGGACGCCAAAAAGTGACATGTTCATGGCAAGTTGAGGAACAGGTTGAATATCTTTTGCGGCTGGTTTATAATGGTATCGTAAAGGAGGATGTGTTATGTCCAACGGTCAGCTTATTCTGATATGCGACGATCAGCGTATCATCCATGAAACTCTCGGCGCTTATCTTGCGAACGAGGGGTTCGAGTGCATCTCCGCCTTCGACGGGGAGCAGGCGATAAAAACGTTTGAATCGAAGAAGCCCGATCTGATTATTCTCGATATTATGATGCCTAAGAAAAACGGCATGGACGTCTGCCGCGAGATAAGGCAGACGAGCCACGTGCCCATTATCATGCTGACCGCCAAGTCGGAGGAGATAGACCGCGTACTGGGTCTTGAGCTCGGCGCGGACGATTATATCGTCAAGCCCTTCAGCGCGCGCGAGGTGGTCGCAAGGGTAAAGGCGGTGCTCCGCCGCTTCAGCAGGCAGGAGGAGGAGCCGAACGAGATAATAAGGTACGGCTCGCTCGAGATAAACATAAACAATTACGACGTCCGTCTGGACGGCGAACGCATCGCGCTCACCCCAAAGGAGGTGGAGATATTCCAGCTCCTCGCCTCGCATCCCGGCAAGGTCTATTCCAGGGAGAAGATACTCTCTCTCGTGTGGGGGTACGATTATTTCGGCGATACGAGGGCGGTCGACACCCAGATAAAGCGCATTCGCCAAAAACTCCCGCAGGAAGGCGTAAACTGGGCGATAAAGACCGTTTACGGGGTCGGCTACCGTTTCGAGGTCTACGGTGATGAAGACTGAAAAAAAGGGAAAAACCGATAAAAAAAGAAGAAAGATAAGTCTGCTCACCTCAATGCTCGTGATTTTCATCGCGTCGCTTGCGGCGTGCATTTCGCTTACAATACTGTTGTTTTCCGTAATGGGCCGCTCCGTTTACGCCAAGGTCGCCGCAAAGGGCATGGTCGACCGCGCAAGGTCGATAGCGGAGGAGACGATGAACTACATAAACGGCGATATTTCGGCGGAGAACTATAAATTCCTGCTGCGGTCGGGCGATACGGAAGTGATATCTCTTAACGATCAGCTCGAGCCAATACAGGGCATGGAGCCCGCTCCCGGCGATAAACCCGACAGACCCGGCGGCGGCGAGCGTCCGCAGGGGAGTCCCGGCGGTCACATGAACGATTATCTGGGCGTTTGCAAGGCGCTGTATCCGACTGTAACGGCAAACCCCAACGGCGAATTCTTAAAATTCGATCCCAAGCTCGGCGTGATCGCGGCGGAGCCCGTGACCGACGGGAACGGGAAGGTTTACGGCGCGGTGTTCCTGATCAAACCCGTCGCCGATATCAGCGAGGCGTCCAAGAGCCTGCTCATAGTGCTCGTGATAGCTTCGGTCGCCGCGGGGCTTTTGATGATGATACCGATCTATTTCATCGCCCGCTGGCTCACGAATCCGCTCAAGAAGCTCACCGGCGCAGCGGCGGAGCTTTCATCCGGCGATTATTCGATAAGGGTCGAGCCGAACGGCTCTCACGAGGTGCATGAGCTCGGCAGCGCGTTCAACTCGCTTGCCGGCAGTCTTCAGGAGAATATCGGCGAGCTTACGCTTGAGAGGAACCGCCTCCGCGCCGTGCTCGAGGGACTCGGCGAGGGCATAATCGCCTTCGATACCGACGGCAGAGTCACGCGGTGCAACGGTTCAGCCGCTGAGCTGCTCGGCGGCAGCGAGGAAAACATAGAACGGATACCCGAATTCAAATGCGTTTCCGACGCGGCAAAGCGAGTGATAGCGACGGGCGAGGATCACCTCGGCACCTTCGAGAGGGACGACCGCGTTATCAGGCTGAGCGTCGCCGCGATAGAGGAGGAGGGCGGCTCCGTCGCCGGCGCGGTAGCGCTGCTCATGGATATGACGGAGGCGGAACGCCTCGAACAGACGCGCCGCGATTACGTCGCGAACGTCAGCCACGAATTGAGGACGCCCCTTGCCTCGATAAGGGGCATTGCGGATATGCTTAACGACGGGCTCGTCAAAAACGAGGCGGATAAGCAAAGGTATTACGGCTACATCCAGAAGGAAAGCATACGCCTTTCCACGCTTATCAACGATCTGCTGGAGCTTTCGCGTCTGCAGTCCGGCGGCGTCGCGCTGAAGCTTCAGCGCATGGAGCTTTACGAGCTCATCATGGACGTTGCCTCCCGTGCTTCGGAGGCGGCTAAGGAGCGCGAAATGACCGTCCGCATAGACGTTCCCGAGGGCAATTATTTGGCAAACAGCAACCCCGACAGGGTGGAGCAGGTGCTCGTCTCGCTGATGGATAACGCCGTAAAGCACGGCAAAGAGGGCGGCGAAATAGTCGTCGGTATCGGAGAGACCGGGGATAAGTGGAAGATAAGCGTGGAGAATCCCGCCGATATCGAGAGAAAGGACCTGGAGCACCTGTTCGAGCGCTTCTACAAGGCGGATATCGCCCGCACCGGCGAGGGAACGGGTCTGGGTCTCGCCATCACGGAGGAGGTGCTCCGCCTGATGGGCGAAACGATACGCGCCGATTATGAGGACGGAGTTATCAAGTTCACCTTCACGGTCGCAAAGTATAAATGACAGGCTGCTATGAATGTCCCCTGATGTGCGGGGCGGAAAGAGAAAACGGCGAATACGGCGTCTGCGGAGTCGGCAGGCGCTCGTTTGCCGCGCGCGCCGCAAGGCATTTTTACGAGGAACCGCCCATCTCCGGAACGCGCGGAAGCGGCGCGATATTCTTCACCGGCTGCAATATGCGCTGCGTGTTCTGCCAGAACTTCGATATAAGCCGTGACGGCGGGGACGTCGGAGGGCTCGCAAGGGAGCTTGACGCTTCCGCTTTGGCAGATATTATGCTCCGCATGCAGGAGCTTGGCGCGCATAACGTCAATTTCGTCACACCAACGCCGCATATAAAGCTCATAGAAGCCGCCGTGCCCCTTGCAAGGGACAGGGGGCTCGTTATACCCACGGTCTATAATACGAACGGCTATGAGCGTTCAGAAACGATCAGGCGGCTCGAAGGGCTGATAGACGTATATCTTCCCGATCTCAAATACGTTTCGGGCGGGATAGCCGAAAGGTACAGCGGACGCGCGGATTATTTCGATTTCGCGCGGGAGGCGCTTCTTGAAATGCAGCGTCAGGTCGGCGTCCTGAAGCTCGACGGCGAAGGAACGGCTCAAAAGGGCATGATCATTCGTCACCTCGTGCTGCCCTGCGCCGTCGACGAGACCAGGCGTGTGCTCGATCAGATCAAGTCGGATTTTCCCATCGAGACGTACATATCGCTTATGAGCCAGTACACGCCCATTCCGGGCATGAAAAAACCGCTCGACCGCCGGCTGACGAAAGCCGAATACGACCGCGCGGTGGATCATGCCTTGTCGCTCGGGTTTGAGAACGTGTTCATTCAAAAGCTCTCGTCCGCCGAAAGCGCTTATACCCCGGAATTCAACGGATATTTCGAGTAGCTGACAGCAAGCTCGGACCCGGCATTTTGCCGGGCCGTTTTCATATTCTTTCTTCGACCCGCGCGACGATGACCGTCATATCGTCCTCCGCGCCGAAGCGCATCGCTTCGTCCATCAGCGCGTTCGCCGCCATTTCGGGATCGCCGTAGGCGAGAACGTTGTCGGTTATCGCGGCGAGCAGGCTGCTTCCGAGAGCGTCCGCCGCCCCGTCCGACATCATTATGACCGTATCTCCCGATTTGAGCTTTACGCTTTGTACGTGCCCCTCGGCGTCCTCGATTATGCCCATCGGAAGCGCTTCCGAATAGATCGTGAAGACCTTTCCTCCGCGCAGGATATAGCTTGGAGGAGCGCCGTATTTTACGAGCCGTGCGCTTCCGCCGGAAAGATCCATATACAGCGCGTCGAGCGTCGCGTACATATCCCCGTCGCGGGTGCGGGCAAGGCTTTTGTTGGCAAAGCCGATCGCCTGCTCCATGGAAAAACCGACGGAAATGAGATCGAGAAGCAGCTTGAGCGCCTGCCTGCTCTCGGTGGAGGCTTCGTCGCCGCTGCCCATGCCGTCGCTTATGGCGATAAGGAGCGCATCGTCCGTTTCCCGCACAGCCAGGCTGTCGCCGGAGCAGGCGCTCCCCGGCGCGGTTTTCTCTGCGGAGCCGTACTCGACGTCGAACGCTCTTTCGGAGGCTCGTCCTGCGCTGTTCAATAAGCGCCGCAGCGTTTCCGAGATACATCCGAATATCCTTGCGTCACCGGGCTCCGCCGCCTCCGAAAGCTCGCCGAGCACCGCCGAGAGCTCTCCAACGCGGTATTGAAGGCGGTTGTAGCCCGAAACGCTCCGCTTGCCCGCGCCAGACTCCCCATTTATAAGGCGTGCCGGTATCAGCGCGAAGACTCCGCAGGCGATCAGGCACTCGGGGTAGCTGAAAACGCCGGTGCCTCCGAGCACCGCGCGGAAGGCTATGTTTATTACGGCAAACGCGGCAAGACTCGCCCATTTTCCAAGCCCGCGCATTGCCGCGGCTGCGAGCGTGCCCGCGGCAAGGACGGCGATAAAATGCATATCGCCGCCGCTCGCGAGCACTCTTCCGGCGCCTATCGTTACGGCAAATGCGACAGCGCTCGTTCCGAGCCTGTACGCAATGATGAGTGCTGATATACCGGCGAAAAGCATCGCGGGGCTTTGACCGAAAAGCTGAAAGCTTCCCATAGAAAGCGTTGTGAGTCCCGCCGCTGCGGAGAGAGTCAGAAGCTCCGTATCGGAGACCGCGCGTCCGTTTTTCAGCTTTTTGAGGGCAAGTACGGCTCCGTACAGCACGACGGCGCCGAGCACCGAAATAGAGGCGGAGGAGACGGTGGCAAGCACGCGCCGCCTCGTTATCAGCGAGATAACGAGCAGTATCAGCGCCTCCGAGGCAAAGCCGAGAAGCATCCGCAGCGTTTTTTCAAGCTTCAGCTTCCTCTCCGCCGCAAATGCGAAAAGCCCTATCCCGAAGCAGGCTGCGGCATAAGTCCAACTGCCGGCGAGGGCATGTCCTATAACGGCGCCAAAGCAGGCGGGGAAGGGGCTTTCTCCAGAAGCCCACGCGGCGATGACGCATGCCGCTCCGAACGGAGCGATCCCTTCAAACGGACGGTACGCCGCAAGAAGCGCGGACAGTATCGCCATCGCCGCGTAAGGCAGAATAAAGCCCGTCACGGCGGCAAAGCGGCTCTTCCGAGCGCCGGCTCCCGATCCCGCGCGGGCGATCTTTTTTATGAATTCCTCCATCGGCTTTTACCCTCCCGTCCTTGCCTAAAATATAGACCGGAAGGTACGCGGCGCGGGTCGCTCCGGGGGAGCGAAAAATGACGTTCCGAAGTGAAAAAGGACAAAGAAAAAACTTCGGCAAAAACACCGAAGTTTCATTTTCGAAAATAAAAGCCGTGCACCCACCCTTCGACAAAAACGTTCCCGAGAGGTATACCGACAGGCGGCTCCCTTCAGGCAAACCCGCTTCACACCGAACGTTCCGCTTAATGCTGCTTCCGTCAGGACCTGACATGGTTCACGGTGATCGGTTGAACGGGACCCGAATATCAACGCTCCTTATCGGTTCCGTTCCTCACAAACGCATGCCTCGGGGCGGGGATTAGACCCTGCTGCGGCGGATTGCAGGAAAAGGGCACCGCCAACTCCCCGTTTAGCACGGCAGAACACATTATACATTATCGGACGCGGGAATGCAAGTTATATTTTCAGGCTTTTCGCCTTTCAAGAAGCGCCGCGGTCAGCGCAAACACAGCGCCCTCGGCAATGAGCAGCGGGATGAACGCCCATGCTCCGTTCGCCGCGGCTATCATCTGCCCCTGCGGGGTGAGCCTCGCGACGATCCTCAATGCGGGGGAGAGCGATGAAAGCTCGACGAAACAGCCGCCGAGGATGCTCGTCACGAGCGCGGCGAAGGGGGAGACTGCGTCTATCCTGCCTGCGCCGCCCGTCTTTGAAAGGGCAAGGCATATCCCGGTCACGGCGACTGAATACGCCAAAAGCGCGGCAAGGAGCTTAATGCTCATGCCGGAGGAGATGAGGAACGCTTCGATCGCAAACAGGAACGCGGGGATCAGCACGGCAAAAGCGTCGCTCATAAAGGCGAGCGTTCTTCCGCCGTCAACAGCTCGCATCCTCACGGCGGAAAGCCGAACGTTGTAAGCCGCGAGCTGGCGAGTCAGCGTCAGCATAACGAGCAGTATCGCAAGCGCGGCAAACCCGGCATATCCGGGGAAGCCGCCGCCGAACACCGCGCGCGAGGCTTCGTTCCCGCCGCCGATCGTGGTTATGCGGTACATGTTCGGAACGGTGAATTCCTTCTCGTATTCGACAAACTCGTCGATGCTAAAGCCCTCGCCCGCGAGGTTGTTTTTTACCCTGACCTCCGCACGCTGGGCAAGGAGCTTGCCCGCGACGGTCTCCCTTATGAGCTCCGCGGAAACGCTTCCCGGCGCCGTCAGTATTTCGATAAGGCTTGCCGGCGCTTCGTCTGCGATAGCGGAGTCGTAATCCGCGCCGATGGAAAGGATCGCCTCGGTACGCCCCTCCGCCATGTCGATCCGCGCGGAATCGATATCCTCCGCGAGTTTTACACTGAAGCCCGGCGCCTCCCTTACGGCGGCGACGAGCGCGGACGACAGCTCGCTTCGGCTCGCGTCAACGACGGTCATATTGACGGAATCGTTCCTCTCGGCGGTCACGGCGTGCCGCACGGTATAGAAGCATACGCCGAGCAGAAGGAGCGTCAGCAGTATGAGCAGCGGTCTTCCCCCGAAAAGGACGGAGATCTTCTTTATCGAAAGACAGAACAGCCTTCTCATGAGCGCCTCCTTGCCCTCAAAAGAGGAAGCGAAGCGATGAACAGCAGCGCCGCCGCCCCGAGATAGATCAGCAGGATCGGTTTGACGGGGGAAAGCCCCATGCCCATTGAAGCGTATTGGAGCGCGCTCATTATCACGCGGGGCGGCATGAAGCGCCCGATCGAGCGCACCGCGTCGGGCAGCAGCACGTAAGGATACAGCGCCCCGCCGACGGTCAGCACGAGCAGCATTATCAGATTGCCGGCAAGCTGCGCCATAGCGGCGTCCTTTGATAGCCCAGAAACGAAGAGGAAGAACGCGAACGACAGCAGGAAACAGGCGATGAGGATCGGCGCCAGCACGCCGATCTGACCAACCTTGAGCAGCAGTATTATCGCGGCGGAAGGCGCCGCGGTCATAACGAACGCGATCAGGAGTTTTGAAAGGAGCGCCTCAAAGAAATGCCCGCCCGTTACGCGGAATCTTGCCGAAAGCCCGCTTGAAAGCTCCTCCGAGATGCTTCGGAGCATCGAGAGCGGTATGAACATGATTATCATAGAAAGAATGCCGGAGGCGAAGAACAGCTTTGCGCCGTCATAGCTCTTTTCGTAAACTCCGCCGAGGGAGAAGAAATCGAGCCGCCCGAGCGCGTCTTCGACGGCGGCGTTCGAGTAATCATGATAGACCTTCGCCATTTCGGCGTCGTCAAGCTCGCCGAAGCGGACGCGCGCCGCGGCGTAATAAACGCGCTGATTCTCCTCCAATATGCCAACGAGCGAGGTGAACGCAGATCTGACCATCGCGGCCTCCGCCGGCATATCGGCGTTCAGCGCGATCACCACGTCGGTGTCTTCCATATCGTAAAGGTCGTAAAAGAAATCCTTGGGGATGGTGACTACCGCCGCGCATCCCATGTCGTGCAGCTCGCCGTCGGTCTTGCCTCCGGCGCGTATCACGGTCTTAAAAAGGCTCACTTTGTCAAGCTGAGTCATAAGCAGCCTTGACATAACGGTATCGTCCTCGTCTCTCACGGCGATATTGAAGCTCACCGTGTTGAGGTCGACTTTCGCCATCGAGCGCATACCGAACGCCATTATGAACGCAAGCAGCACGGGCAGCAGCAAAAAGAGCAGCGAGCGCAGCCCTCCGCCGGTCAGCAGCCTGATATCCTTTTTAAGACAGGCTGCGAATCTCATTCCGTTTTACCCTCCGAAAGGGTCACTACCCTGTCGCAGACGGACGAAAGATCGTCCGTAATGTGGCTTATGAGCACCACCGCCGTACCGTTTTCCTTCATCCTTCGAAGCGTGTCGAGCATCACGCCGACGGACGCCTCGTCCGCGCCGACGGTCGGCTCGTCGAGGAGCATCAGCTTGGGCGTCACCACGAGCGCGGCAGCCATGTTGAGGCGGCGCTTCATACCGCCGGAGTACGTTTCGACCCGCTTGTTCGCCTTGTCCGCAAGTCCGAACAGCTCAAGCAGGTAATTCACTCTTGCGCGCTCCCTGCGCCCGAAAAGCCCGTATGCCTCCGCCCAGTACTCAAGGTTCTGCCTGCCGGTAAGGGAGGGGTAAAGCCCGATATCCTGCGGCACGTAGCTGATCTTTCCCTTTAGCTCCGGCGAAACGGTGCGCGTGCCGGAAACGGGCTTCAATGTGCCCGCCATAATGCTTAAAAGCGTCGACTTTCCGGCGCCGTTTCTGCCGAAAATGCCGACGGCTTCGCCCGCGGAAATATCGATCGATACGTGATCGAGCACCCTTTCCGCGCCGTAATCCATAACTATGTCTTTTAATGAAAGAATGGTTTCCGCCATGTTAAAAAACGGGGGCTGCCGCCGCCGGCAGCCCCAAAATGTCATGATCAGGTAAGTATGTTGACGAGCTGGGAGCTCAGCTTCTCGAACATATCGGTAACGATCTGTTCAAGTTCTTCCGTGGAGTAATTCGAGATATCGGTCGGCTCGACGCCAGTCGGCGCCTCAACGCCGGTGCCCTCGGAAGCGAGCACGATAAGGGTGAGCTTAGATACGTCAAAGCCGTCTGAGATGTCGTCAAAAGCGTATATGTCGTCGAACATACTGAGAGCATCGAAGTCGATTATCAGCGTATGCTTCATGTTGTCGCCGACGGGGGTCACGGTGACGCTTACGATCTCCTCTCCGTTATAAGAGGCGACGGCGGTGCCGGGATAGGAACCGATGGAGGAAGTCTTCGTCTTGTCGAAATTATAATCGAGCACGAATTTCGAGTTGCCCATACCGCCGAACTCGGCAGGCGTATAGGATTCGACGTCCGCCGTGAACCTGCCGACGAGCTTGTTCTTATCGGCTATATTGTTCTCAAGCAGGAGCTTTGCGGCGCCTTCATCCTCGTCGCCTTCGTAAGAGAGCCATTTATACTCCGTATTGTCCCTTGTTACCGCGTCGTAAACGAACCTGCCGCCGTCATAAACGACTGCCTGCGAAAGGATCTCGTTCCCTGCCATGAACACCTCGATCTTGGTGTTTTGCTCGGCAAGGTTTTCCGCGGTCTCCTTTGCGTTTTCGCGAAGAAGCTCCGAGATGTTCTCGGCACGGTCTTTTTTCCCGAAGTCAAGGTCGGGCGTGCTGTTTGCAGCGGCAGTCTGGATTAGGCTGTAATACTTGTTCGCAAGCTCCGCGATATAGCAGCCGTCCTTATCAAGATAATCCGCCAGCTCGTTGATGACCTTTTCATACTCCTCGGCGGAGGGGGTGATGGTGTAGAGCGTGCCCTTTTCGTCGAACTTGCCGGCTACGGTAAGCGCGTGATCGCGTGTGATCTCGGTGTTCTGCCTGGTGGAAAGGCCGCTCATTATCTTGAGGATATCCATGGTCTCCTTGCGGATCTTCTGCTCGTCGAGCCTCTCAAACAAAAGCGCGTCGGCGTCGACGTCCGGGATCGTTTCGGAGATATCCGACCCGCTCTGCTCCGCGGCGTCCTTTATAAGCGCAGCAAGCGTTTCGGGAGTGGCGGTATAATACTTGCTGTCAAGCAGGGGAACGTACAGCCCGATCAGATCCTTCGTGCGGATTATGCGCGCGTCGAGGACGGGGTTGTTGGAGAAGTACGCCTCGCAGAGGATGTTCGAATGCTCGTCGTTTAAGTCGAGCTTGACCTTCAAAGCGGTCTTCTCGAGCAGCGTGCTGATGACCATAGCCTCGCTGAACACGCTTACGTCATCCGAAAGCTCGATATCCGCCGTAACGTCCAGATCCGCCTTCATCTCAAAGTTATCGGATCTTTCGGCCGCTTCGTTATAGTACTCGAAATAGTCGTCGAGCGCCCTTTCAACGTATTCCTTCTCCGCAAGTCCGAGCTTGAGCCTCGATGCGGGGAGTAGCTTCGCATAGGCGCCGGTGAAATAGAGGAGCGCGCCGGCGATCAGAAGGAGAGCGACCAGACCGACGGCAACGAGCGCGACGATCAAAGCGACCTTGCCGCCCTTTTTGCGCTTTTTGGGCGCAGCGGGCGTTTCGTATGCCTCGGCGGGAGCTTCG
>DGHD01000008.1:18944-21513 GCA_002392505.1 Christensenella sp. UBA3857
TCGTATGCCTCGGCGGGAGCTTCGTTTATCTCCGCGGGGGCTTCTTCGGCTTCGGGTATTACGACCTTGTTGCCGCAGATGGGGCAGAATACGGCTTCGTCCTTAAGAGGTTCGCCGCACTTTGAACAGTATCTCATGACATATCTCCTTTTCTTTTGAAGTATGTATCATTATAATAAGATTTTTGTTCGTTTTTGTCAACAAGAAAAACCCGGGAGCGGCGCGCGGCGCCCGGACTAAATGGGATTGCAAAAAAGCTGTCCGGGTGATATAATGACTATGTATGAAAAAACAGGAGCGAACAGCAGCATCAAGGCGTTTCAGGACCGCGGAGCCGATCGACGCGGCGGTTTTTCTCGCGGCTCTCGGCGGCTTCGCATGGTGGGGCTTCACCCGTGAAAAAATGACCGTGCAGGGCGCGCTCGCCGCCATGTTCTCCATAGGCGTGTTCGCGCTTTCCGCCGCGCTCCTGATACCTGCGGCGATCCGCTTCTTTAAGGGGGAGGAAGTGTTCACTGCGCCCTCTCTCGGCTCGCGAAGCTCAGTTAAGGGCAAGGCGGGCAGCGTTGCGAGGATCATTCTGTTCGTGCTCGCCGCAAGGGTATTCCTTATTGCATTGGGCTACGCGTTCGGCTACGTCTTCAGGGATATGCACCGGTCGTTGCTCTCCACTCTCGAAAGCATATGGCTCAAGCAGGGGACTGAAGCCCCGAAGTATTTTGCGATAGCGGAACAGGGGTATTCGTCGGATCCCTCGCTAATAGTATTTCCGCCGCTCTATCCGTTCCTGCTCAACGTGCTGGATCTTCTGACCCGAAACAGTTTCGCCTCGGCAATGATCATCGGCGCCGCGTGCACCGTCGCCGCCGCGCCGATAATAAACGAGCTGGCGCTTTGCGATATGGGTCTTCGCTCCGCAAGGAACGCCGTCGTATTCACGTTCGTAATGCCTGCGGCGATATTCTTCATCGCTCCCGGCGCTGAGGCGCTGTTCCTCGTATTGAGCGCAGCCGCGCTGCTTTCCGTCAGAAAAGGCAAATTTTGGCTTGGCGCGATATTCGGCGCGCTTGCTTCGCTTACCCGGAATATAGGCATACTTATGATAGTGCCCTTCGCGGCGGAAGCGATCGCTTATGCCGCAAGGCTCAAGCCGGTTTCCGAAAAGAAAAACAGGGTAAAGCGGGCGATAAAGCTCGTTCTTGCGGGAGCGGTACTGCTGCTTGGAAGCATAGGCTTCCTTATAATGAACCGCGTTATCGCGGGCGATTGGTTCGCATTCATAAAGCGCGCTTCGGCGGAGTACGGCGTCGGTTTCGGCCCGTTCTTCGGTACGATCGCCTCCGATACGGAGCTGCTCTTCGGTGCGCTTGCCCGTTCGGACAGGGAGCTGTTGGGCTCGATGGTGCCGAATATGCTCTTTATATTCGGCGCGCTTTCGGTATGGATATTCTCCGCAAGGAGCTTCAGAACGTCGTATTCAATGTACCTTGCGGCGTTTATCGCCGTAGTTTGCGGGATCACGGGATTCTTCTCGGTGCCGCGCCTGATGACCGTCTGCCTTGCGCTGCCGCTTGCGCTTTCGCACCTGTGCGAGAGCCGTGACGACGGCATAGCTCTCGGCAGGGCAAGGATAAAGGCCGCGATAGTTATGACGCTGCTCGTTTTCGGGCAGGTAGCGTATCTGCTGATGTTTATACTCGATTACAATATTTGCTAAAAGGCTGGTAAACACATGTTGGTTCTTCTTTCATACGGCGATTACGCGGGAAGGCTGGCGCTCAGCCTCACCAACGGGCGGGGGATATTGCTGATAGCCCTGCTCGGTCTGATGCTGCTCGGCTTCGTCGCTCAGTCCAAGGTCGCCACCACGTTCAACAAATATTCCCGTACGTCCGCATCCTGCGGGCTCTCCGCTTCGCAGGTCGCGGAGGCGCTCCTTCGCTCGAACGGCAGCAGCGTCAGGATACAGATGATCCGCGGCTCGCTTACGGATAATTTCAATCCGAAGAAGGGCTGCGTATCGCTCAGCGAGTCGGTCTATCCTTCTTCGAGCATCTCCGCGCTGGCGGTCGCCGCGCACGAATGCGGGCACGTGATGCAGTATGAGAAGGGCTACGGCGCGATACGCTTTCGCAACGCGCTGCTGCCCGCCGCCAACATAGGCTCGCACTTCTCGTATCTGCTCGTAATACTCGGGCTGTTTTTAGGCAAATTCGGATACGTCGTCAGTCTGATCGGCGTCGCCCTGTTTGCGATCGTATTCCTGTTCCAGCTTATAACTCTTCCGATCGAGCTCAACGCGTCCTCACGGGCGATAACGATGCTCGTTTCGGGCGGCTACATAAGGGGCAGGGAAGAGGAAGCCGCCGCCCGCAAGGTGCTCCGCGCGGCTGCGTTCACGTACGTCGTAGCGGTGCTCTCCGCCGCAGTATCGCTTTTAAGGCTCTTTGCGATCGCCAATTCCGGCAGAAGAAGGTAATGAACAAGGCATAATAAAAGGCTCAGTAGTTTGGGCGCATTCACTTAACGACATACAGCCTCAAAAGGTATCTTTTTGTGCCCTGCTGCG
>DGHD01000007.1:0-183 GCA_002392505.1 Christensenella sp. UBA3857
GGTGGATGAGGGATGCTTCCGATTATCTTGAGCTTCCCGACTCCGTAACAACAGAAAAGATCGGATGAAAATCCTCCGAATTTTCCGAAAAGATGCCCCCCTCATCAGTCGGCTTCGCCGACAGCTTCCCCACCGAGGGGGGAAGCCTTTTGGTTCGTTTCCGCGCCAGCGTCAGCCTTCCCC
>DGHD01000007.1:312-698 GCA_002392505.1 Christensenella sp. UBA3857
TCTTGAGCTTCCCGACTCCGTAACACTAATGTTACAGCGTTCATACTTACTCGGAATTGTCTCGCGGGAGCGGTTTTCCGTTGTTGCGTTATCGCAGTTCCCCCCTCGCCGGTCGCAGACGCTCCCGGCGGGGCGCTCGCTAAAATCGTAACACCGTTACGATTTTTAACGCTCTCGCTCTCGCGGCGCGGGCGCCGGACTCCTCGAAATTTGCATGCATTTCTCGTCGTCCTTGCGGGCTCGCTTTGCTCGCCTGTGCGCGCGTCCTAATAGCTTGAGTGCAACTCGTGGTCGGCGCTCGCGTTGCTCGCTTGGCGTGCGTCCTAAAAACTTGAGTGAATCTTGCCTTGCTCACACATTCCAGCCTTCCCCGGGGGGAAGGGGGA
>DGHD01000007.1:790-13249 GCA_002392505.1 Christensenella sp. UBA3857
GGTGGATGAGGGATGCTTCCGATCAGCGTGGGCTTCCCAACTCCGTATCACTACTGTAACATCGTGCACACATACTGGGATATGTCTCGCAGGAGCGGTTTTCCGTTGTTGCGTTATCGCAGTTCCGCGCCTCTCGCGGCGCGGGCGCCGGACTCCTCGAAATTTGCATGCATTTCTCGTCGTCCTTGCGGGCTCGCGCTGCTCGCCTGTGCGTGCGTCCTAAAGACTTTCGTGCAATTCGCTTTGCTCGCTTGGCGTGCGTCCTAAAAACTTGAGTGAATCCCGCCCTTTCACACTCCGCACCGTTCCCGCATAGGATAGACCGAAAAGGTCTTTTGCGGAGGGGGATGCTTCTTGAAAATGCTTCGGAGAAAAAAGCCGTGCGCCGCGGGGAAGGAAGGCGAAGGGATAAACGATCTTGCCTCGCTCCCCATGTACGGGGTATGCCGTGTGACGGGCGTTGACGAATGCGCGGTACGCCCCCGGCTCGAGGGGCTCGGCATAACGGAGGGCGCCGAGATAGTGGCGCTGTTCAGCGCGCCGTCGGGCGATCCAACGGCGTATTCCGTGCGCGGCGCGGTCGTTGCGTTAAGGCGGAGCGACGCCGAGCGCATACGCGTCAGAGGGAGCGCCGCATGGGAATAAAGCCCGGTCAAAAGAGGGATAAGTCTCCCGCATTCACCGCCGCGCTCGTGGGCAATCCCAACGTGGGCAAAAGCACCGTTTTCAACGCGCTCACCGGGCTCAACCGCCACACCGGCAACTGGACGGGCAAGACCGTCGACCACGCGGTGGGGTACATGCGCATGGGCAAAAAGCGCGCCGCGCTCGTCGATCTTCCCGGCTGCTATCAGCTCGAGCCGACTTCTCCGGAGGAGGTCGAAACGCGCGATGTCCTGATGAGCCCAAATATCGACTGCGCCGTGATCGTGTGCGACGCCTCGCAGCCGGAGCGGAGCCTTAACATAGCGCTCCAAACGCTCTCCGTAATAAAAAACGCGGTCGTCTGCTTCAATCTGGCGGACGAGGCGCGAAAGAAGGGTATCTCGATCGATACGGAGGCGGTCTCCGAAGCGCTCGGCGTCGACGTTATACTCTCGAGCGCGGCAAAGCGCGAGGGACTGAAGGAGCTGAAACGCGCCGTGTTCCGCGCGGGGGAGCGGGGCAGGGAAACCCCCGCGGAGCGCCCCGAGATAAGGCCCATGTGGGCGGAGGCGGAACGCATAGCGGAAAAGACCGTCACGAGGGATAAGGACGCCTTCGGCGCAAGACAGCTCAGGCTCGACCGTTTTCTTACGGGCAGATTCACCGGCGGCGCGGTGATGCTGTTGCTGCTCGCGCTGGTGTTCTTCATCACGATGGTCGGCGCAAACAAACCGAGCGCCCTGCTTGAAAGGGGCTTCGACAGGCTCCTCGATATCATACGCGGCGCGCTTGCCCCTGCGCCTGACTTCGTGACAGGCGCGTTTGCGGAAGGCGGCTTGAAAACGCTGTTCAAGGTGATTTCGGTGATGCTGCCGCCCATGGCGATATTCTTCCCGCTGTTCACGCTTCTGGAGGATCTCGGGCTCCTGCCGCGCATAGCGTTCAACCTTGACCGCCCCTTCATGAAATGCGGCGGCTGCGGCAAAATGGCGCTGACGTGCTGCATGGGTCTCGGCTGCAACGCCGCGGGAGTCGTCGGCTGCCGCATTATCGAGTCCCCGCGTGAGCGCGCGATAGCGATACTCACCAACTCGCTCATACCCTGCAATGGGCGCTTTCCCGCGCTCACGCTCCTTATCGGGCTCTTCCTCGCCGCGGGCGGCGGCTTCGTTTCGTCGCTTACCGCCGCGCTCTGGCTCACGGCGTTTATACTGATGAGCCTTGCGGCGGTGCTCGGCATTTCAAAGCTCCTTTCGCGCACGGTTTTGAAGGGCAAACCCTCCTCGTTCATACTGGAGCTCCCGCCGTTCAGGAAGCCGCGCGTGGGCGAGGTGATAATACGTTCGCTCCTCGACAGGACCCTCTTCGTGCTGGGGCGCGCCGCCGCCGCGGCATTCCCCGCCGGGGTGCTTATATGGGTGCTGCTCAGGACAGGCGCGATGGGGCATATCGTCGCCTTCCTCGATCCGATAGGCGCCGTTATGGGCGTCGACGGCGTAATACTCACCGCGTTCCTTCTGGGGCTTCCGGCAAACGAGCTGATACTCCCGCTCGCGCTGATGCTCTACGGCGGCGCGGGAAGCGTATCCGCGGTGCTCACGGCGAACGGCTGGAGCGCGTTCACCGCGTTCCAGGTGCTCGTGCTGATGCTTTTCCATTCGCCCTGCATGACGACGCTCCTTACGGTAAGAAAGGAGACCGGCAGCATAAGGATGACGCTCGCGGCGTTCCTTCTGCCCTCCGCGCTGGGCGTGACGCTGTGCATTGCCGCCAACGCCGTCCGTCAGCTCATACTGCTCATTTAGAACGTTTTTGCCGTCCGCCGCATATCTTACAGCATGGAAGCAAGGTGTGTAAAAAGGAAAAGGCGCTCCGGGCGGGATGCGCGGATACTCATCCTCACAGCGGCAGCCGCTCTTGCCGCCGTCGTTATAGCGGTATTGAGCAGCGCCGTGCGCGAGCCCGTGATGGATGCGGCGTGCGACAGCCTTATGGAGGCGGCTTCGCGCGAGCTGACACTCTCCGCCCAAAATGCGCTTGCGGAGAGCGGAGAGCTCCTTTCCGTAATGAAGACGGGGGAGAAGAGCTTTATAATAACCGCCGACACGGCGAAGCTCAACGCGATCGTGACCTGCATAACCGCGGAGGCGCAGCGCCGGGTCGCCGGTCCGTGCATAGAGGGAGCGTCGGTCCCGCTCGGCACGGCAAGCGGGATAGCGCTCCTTTCGGGCAGAGGCCCCTCCCTGGGGGTGCGCTTCAAGCCGCTTGGCGCGGTCACGGCGCACGTGAGCTCGAGCCTCAGATCGTCCGGCATAAACCAAAGCCTGTTCACCGTAAACGTGACGCTTACCGCGAATCTGAGGGTGCAGCTTGCCGGCGTGTCCGAGACCGTGACGATAAAAAACACCGTTCCGCTGTGCGAAACGGTGGTGGTCGGCGACGTGCCGCAGGTCTACACGAACGTCGCAAACGAGGAGGATATGCTCAACCTCATCCCGACGGACGTTCCTTAACCCGCGTTTTTCCTGAAGAACTCCGCGACCAAAGCGATCGTGTCCGCGTTCACGCCCTCGTCCGTATAGAGCGTATCGACGTGCCCGCCGGGTATCAGCTCCACCCTGGCGCTTTCATCGAGCTCATTCGCATGAGAGTAGACGGAGGAGACCTCGGGCGTGACCGATCCGTCGTCCGCGCCCTGGATTATCAGCACGGGCGTATCGCTCGAATTGATGGAGGAAACGGCGCTGTCGTTTACGGCGCCGCCGCCGAAGAGTACCGCCTGCCATATCCAGAGACCGGGGTAATTGAGGTAGCCCGCCTTGCCCAATACGTTTGACGGGCTCGACATGACCGCCTCCATCGCGCTGTTGATGCCGCCGACTGAGACCGCCGCGGATATCCCCTCACAGTCGTCCAGCATACAGCAAACGCCGTAGCCGCCGCGGCTGTGCCCGAGGAGGCAAACGCTTTCACAGCCGAAGCCGCGGTTTTCGCCGACGCATTCAAGACACGCCGCGATATCCTCCCTTATCTGGGGAAAGCCGATCTGGTCGCTCCCTTCGCTCTCGCCGCAGCCGGTGGGATCGAAGGTGAACACGTCGAAGCCCTCTTCAAGAAGCGCCCCGACCACGGGGGAATAATCCCCCTGCACGGCGTGAAAGCCGGGTACGATCACGACGAGTATGCCGTTTTTTTCATCGCCCGCGCCGTAATGGTAGCCGGTGAGGACGTTTTTGCCGCTTGCAAACTCCGTCTTTTCACGGGAAAGCTCGGTCTCGCCCGCGTCCGCGTCGTAGCGGGAGAAAAGCGCCCCGTAAACGATGGGCGTCGGCAAAAACGCCGCTATCAAAACGTGAAGCAGTACGACGACGGCAAGTATAATTATGACGGTTTTCTTCTTCATGGCTCGAAAATCCCGTATCTGTATTTGAGTAAAAGCACGCGGCAGACGCTTTCGTCAAGCCTTTCCGTGCTTATCTCTCCGCTTGAGACCGCGCGGTCGAGCGAATCGATTATCGTTTCGCATGCCGCCGGATCGTTTCCGCAGAGCACGATATCGCCCCCTGCGAGTATGAATCTCACCGCCGCCTCCTCAAGGGTATAGCGCGAGACCAGCCCGCCCATGCCCATCGCGTCGGTTATCACCACGCCGTCAAAGCCCAATTCGCCGCGAAGTATGCCGGTTATGATGGGCTTTGACATGCTTGCGATATCGTTTTCATCAAGCGCGGGGTAGCTTATGTGCGCCGCCATGATCATATCGGCGCCCGCGTCGATCGCCGCCCTGAACGCCGCAAGATCGTACGCGTAAAGCGCTTCGGCGCTCTTTTTGACGACAGGGGTATGATCGTGCGAATCCTCCTCCGTCGCGCCGTGCCCGGGGAAATGCTTCGCGCAGGCGATGCACCCGCCCGCGTGCAGACCGGCGATCATCGCGCCGCCCGTCGAGGCGACTTCGTTTAAGTCGGAGGAAATGATCCTCGTCCCGAGGAACGTCGAAAGCGGGTCCTCCGAAATATCGAACACCGGCGCAAGGTCCGTGTTAATGCCCGTATCGATAAGCTTTTTGCCTATATCCGTGAACAGCGGCAGGGCTTCGTCCGGTCCGTTCAGATAGTAGGGCGCCTTTATCGCGGGCTCCCAGCCGAACCTTACCACGCCGCCGCCCTCAACGTCAGCGGAATAGAGCCTGCCCGTCTTCGAAGGGCAGCTTTCCTCTATGGCGGCGATCAGCTTTTTGACCGAATCGAAGCCGCCGCTCCCGTCGTCCTTGTCGATGTTTTCCGTTCCGATGAACAGCCCGCCGACGGGATGCTCGCTCAAAAAGGCGATGAACTTCGGATCCGGCTCGGTCTTGCCGCCGCAGCCGAACATCACGAGCTCGCCTATCTTTTCGGCGTCGGTCATGCCGCCGACGTAACGGAGTATCACCGACTCGATCGGCTCCTCCGTCGGCTCCGGAGTGGGAGCGGGGGTAGGCTCCTCCGTCGGCTCCGGAGTGGGAGCGGCGGTAGGCTCCTCCGTCACGTGAGCCTCCGGCGTTTCATCGGGGACCGCGCCGCTTGGGGAACAGCCCGTCAGCAGGCAAAAACAGAATATGGCGGCAAGGAATGCCGCCGAAATGCGCTTTATCATCTCATCACCCTTTTTCACGGCGCCGTCCTGTAAGACGGCGGCTTGTTATAAATAGCCTGTTTCCATAAGAGCCATCCGAGCGGATACTGCTTTATCATAAGGCTCGCCTGACCGGTGTATTCATACGGCTCCGAGAAATTGACCACGACGGAGCTTATGAACCCCTCGTAGCCGTTCTCGGTCTTTATGTAATACCATTTGCCTATATGCGCCCACGCGGTGAAATGCGTGTTCTTGGAAAGATACACTATCACGTTGCCCGAGCGTATGCCCGGTTCGGATCTCAAATTGGCGTTCGATTTCGTCTCCCCGTCGACAAGCGTGAATACGCCGTTGTGCGGGGAAGGGAACATGGTGAGCTGAACGTCTTCGAATTTAAGGTACCCCTCGCACCCGTTCCAGAATACCCAGTACCAGCAGGAATCGGTCACGCCGAGTATGTCAACGTGCTCGCCCAGACCCACGTGCCCGATGCAGGGGTACGGGTACAGATCGGAAACTCCGCCGAGCAGCTCCGCGCCCTCCGTGCGGCAGACGCCGTAAGCAAGCACCTCGTACATTATAACGGTCGGGTCGGTATCGTTCGGATCATCCTCAAGTACGTCCACGATATCGAAGCCTGGGAAGTAGAAGCCGATTATATCGGTGTAAAGCCAGCCGTAGTTTTTCGCCATGACTATCGCGCCGGACGCCGAAAGCCCTATGCCGTGCCCGTGCCTCGAATAGATGAGCTTGTAGCCGCCGTCCTCGGTCTCGCGCCCCCAGATAAGGTACATATTCCTTTTGAACACGTGCTTGTAGCCGGAGTAGCTGTCGCCGCTGCCGTCGATATCGGTAAGGTTTACGTTCTTAAGATCGAAGGACGCGCATTCAAAGGAGTAGGTCTCGTCAACGAAGGTCTCCTCGGGCTCCGCCTCGGGATCCTCGGGATCGACGATCGGTTCGCCGGGGACCTTGACCGTTGCGGTCACGTGCAGCTTTCGCATATCGCGCACGGTGCCGGGGAAGGGCTCGTAGGTGTACACCTCGTCGATCGAAACGACCTCGGTCGTGTCGACTCCCTCCTGCTGACGGATCTTCAAAAGCACAAAGTCGAGGAACCGGCTGTTGTCGCATCCGCCGTCCTCCGTGAAATTGATGAACTCGGATACGTTGAGCTCGTACTCGAACTCAAGCTCGTCGAACCTGCCGTCGTAACCCTCGTCAACTATGGAAAGCCCGCTCCCGAAAACGATGGAGGGCAGCGCGGTCTCGCCGCCGTTGGAGTTGGTCCAGTAGATGGGCTTAAAGCTGTTGTTGCAGGTCATGGCTTTGCCGATCGCTTCGCAGCAGAACGGCAGAGTGGCGATCTTGCTCATGTTGAAGCCGCGGTAGCCCTGGTAAAGCAGGCTCTCCCAACCGTCCTCCTCGTCGTAATCGGCATGGGAATCGATAAAATACAGCGCGTGCGATTTGGAGGCAAGCGCCATCACGCGGAGCGTTTCCGCGGGGCAGGTCTCCGAAAGCTCGTACCCAACGACGCCGTAGATATAGTAGACCATGTGCAGGCGGTTGACCATGCGGATGACGCCCGAATCGGAGTAGAAACGGAAGTCGCCGAGATACATCTTGTTGAGCGACATGGAGTTCTCGGAATAGGTGAGCTTCGCCCAGCCCGCCGTATAGTTGACGTTCACGCGCTTGAGCTCTATCGAGGGGGCGGTGACGACCTCCTCGTCGGTCGCAAGATCGATCAGCGTTACGGAGCTTGCGTTCGCCACGACCCTGATGGGATGCGGCTGCGCAGCCGTGCCCGAAAGATGCACGCCGTTCGTGAGGTAGTAGTCCGAGCACAGGTCAAGATCCGTATGCGTCGCGTACTTTCCCGTGGAGATCAGCACGCGCATGAAAGTGAAATCCCCGTCGGGAGAGGGGGGAGTGATGACCTTCGGATCCATCTCCTTCATGCCATAATGGACGGGGCGGTAAAACCCCTTGTGCTCCACGTACCGGCTCGCGTCCTCGGGCTCCGCCTTTTTCGCGCCGGGCAGCGCCGCCGCCGGCAGGCAGAGGGAGATCGCCATCGCCGCCGCAAGAAGCAGCACGAGGAGCTTCTTCGCCTTTCCTGATCTGGAGTGATTTTCGCTCATATCGTTTTTCTTCCTTTTTCGAGTATGATCTTTACCGCTTCCCGCGCGAGCGTTATCCCGAAAACGGACGGGACGAACGGCACCGAGCCGGGAGTGGACCGCCGCATTTCGGGGTCCGGAGCGGCGATGACGGGGGTGACGGGCTCTTCCGCCGACCAGACGACGGTAAGCTTCTTCACGCCCCGCTTTTTGAGTTCGCGCCTCATGACCCTTGCGAGCGGGTCAGTCGAGGTCTTGTAGATATCGCCCGCCCGAACGAGAGTCGGATCGAGCCGATTGCCCGCGCCCATCGATGAGAGCACGGGGATGCTTCTTCTTCCGCATTCGGCGATGAGCGCAAGCTTCGCCGTAACGTTGTCGACCGCGTCGATGACGATATCCGCGTCGTCCGGTATGAGCGCGGCGGCGTTTTCCGCCGTCACGAACCCCGCTACGGGCGTGACCGAGCAGTCGGAGACTTCCTCAAGCTCTGCCTTCATGGCGTCCACCTTGAGCATGCCGATCGTGCTCTTTTTAGCGCAGATCTGGCGGTTAAGGTTGCTTGCCTTGACGCGCGCGCTGTCGACTATCGTGAGCCTTCCCAGCCCGCAGCGGGCAAGCGCCTCACAGGCGTGACCGCCGACTCCGCCCACGCCGAAAACGACGGCGTGCGCGTCTGACAATATGCCCTCCGCGTCTTCGCCGAGGAGCATCGCGGTCCTGAAAAAGCTCTCTTTCATAAGCGTCCCCCAAGGGTGAAATCTCTACATATATATTATAGCCTACTCATCTCCAAAAAACAAGCCCCATGCAAAAACGTTAACAATTTGTTAAGATTTTTGGACGCATGAGAAAAGACGCTTAGGTTTCCCAAGCGTCTTCAAACAAAATATAATCCGATTATTTTTCAAACATGGGGGTGGAAAGGTATTTCGAGCCGCCGTCGGGAAGCAGCACGACTATGTTCTTGCCCGCGTTTTCGGGGCGCTTCGCAAGCTCTATCGCCGCCCAAGCCGCCGCGCCGGAGGATATGCCCACGAATATGCCCTCCTTCCTGCAGAGCAGCCTGCCCGTCTCGTAGGCGTCCTCGTCGCGCACGGGTATAATGCCGTCGTAAATGCCTATGTCGAGCGCCTTCGGCACAAAGCCCGCGCCTATGCCCTGTATGCCGTGCGGTCCCGCTACGCCCGCGGAAAGCACGGGGGAGGATGCGGGCTCCACGCCCACGACCGCGATCGCCGGGTTCTTCCCTTTAAGGAAGCGGCCCGTGCCGGTCAGCGTGCCGCCCGTGCCTACTCCGGCAACGAAAATATCCACCCTGCCTTCGGTGTCTTCCCAAATCTCGGGACCGGTCGTGAGTATATGCGCCTCGGGATTCGCAGGGTTCTCGAACTGCGCGGGTATAAAGCTGCCCTCTATCCCGGCGGCAAGCTCATCCGCCTTTTCGATCGCGCCCGTCATGCCGCGCCTTCCCTCGGTAAGCACTATCTTCGCGCCGTAAGCCTCGATGGTCTTGCGCCGCTCGATGCTCATCGAGTCGGGCATTACTATAATGACCTTGTATCCGCGCAGCGCCGCCACCAGCGCGAGCCCTATGCCCGTGTTGCCGGAGGTCGGCTCGATTATCGTCGCGCCGGGCTTAAGTACGCCCTTCTTTTCCGCGTCCCGGATCATGTTCAGCGCGACGCGGTCCTTCACGCTGCCGCCGGGGTTAGCGTATTCGAGCTTCGCGATCAGCTTCGCCCTCAGGCCCTCTTCCCTTTCGACGCGGGTCAGCTCCAGCATCGGGGTGCGCCCGATAAGCTGTTCTGCCGAGGTAAATATCTTAGCCATACTGCCTCCTTGAAAAAATCAGATGATGTAGCACCACTCGGGGACTTCGCCCTCGCCGCGGTCTTCCTTTTTATCCCTGCGGACCTCGCCGCTCTTGAACTGGAGTTCCTGATTCCTTACGCTCACCCTCGTGCCGGGGGCAACGGAGCGGGTCAGGAACGCGTTGGAGCCGATTATCGAATCATGCCCTATCACCGTGTCGCCGCCGAGTATGGAGGCGCCGGCGTAAATGGTCACGTTGTCCTCTATCGTGGGGTGGCGCTTCTGCCCGTGCAGCCTTTGCCCGCCGCGCGTGGAAAGCGCGCCTATCGTAACGCCCTGATAGATCTTCACGTTGTCGCCTATCACGGTCGTTTCGCCTATCACGATGCCCGTCCCGTGGTCGATAAAGAAGTACTTGCCTATCGACGCGCCGGGATGGATGTCGATGCCGGTCTTCGAATGCGCGTGCTCCGTCATAATGCGGGGTATCAGCGGCACGTTCAGCCCGTAAAGCACGTGCGCGATGCGGTTCACCGTAGTCGCATAAAGACCGGGATAGGAGATTATTACCTCCTCCGGGCTCGCCGCGGCGGGATCCCCGTCGAAGGCGGCGGAGAGATCCGTGTCGATCAGCGCGCGTATTGCGGGCAGGCTCCTCAAAAACTCCGCCGTGATGCGCTCCGCCTCGCGCTTTTCGGAGCCGTCCTCCGAGGGGGCTTCCCCTCCGCGAAGGGCTATCGCCGTCTGCTCGCTCAGGTGGAACGCGATATCCTCAATAAGGTTGGAAACGCTGTTTTTAAGGTTGTAAACGCGGTAGGTGTGATCGCTGAAATACCCCGGGAATACCACCCGGAACAGCTTTGCGATAATATCCTCGATCACTTCGCCGTCGGGCTGGGTGAAAAGCTCCAGCCTGTCGATCGCGCGTTCGCTGCCGTAATCCTCGAGCACGAGCGCCTCAAGCGCCTGTATCTCGGTCTCGAACGGCGTATTCTCGTTCTTTTTCATCAAAAAACTCCCGATCGTTTTGGTCTACTATACCATCTTAAGCTCGTTTCTTCAAGCTTAACAGAGCGCCGTCTGTTAAATAACTGTAAATTCGGGTATCCGGACGGGGCTCTTTTCAAGCGTGCCGAACATCTCCTTAAGGCTCCCGCGGTAATGGATGCAGTTGTTCTCCTCACCGATGGGCGAGAGCTTAAGATGCGCGAGTATCCCCTGCGACTTATAATTCAGCCTGTGCGCGTACGCCTCGACGAACGGCGTGGTCCCGGGCACGACGCCCCTCAAAAACGCATACAGCGCCTCGAAAACGCCCCTCCCGCAGGCTGCGGGCACGAGCTGGATCTCCTCCATCATGAAGGTCGTTTCGTTCACGCAGTACTGGAAAAAGCCTATCAGCTCCCCGTCCCGGCGGATCAAAACGATATTCCTCGCCGGCTTGTCAAGCGCCGGACGCACCGCGCCGAACCACTCCGCAAAGTCCTTCTCATACCCCTCGCCCGTGGGCGCGATCGCGTCCATATTGGCGTAAAGTATGGGAAAAAGCGCGGGCAGTATCTCGTCGGCTTTGGCTTTATCAATGTATTCAAACGAAAGCATCTATATCATTCCTCACGCAAAAAAGCCCCAAAGGGGCTTTTCATATGGTCATTCAACGTTACCCTTTTCCTTTTCCGCCATACGCTTGTTGAAATCCTTTATGCGCTGATCCTTCGTGAGATAGCGCTTCCTCATGCGGATGGACTTGGGCGTGACCTCGACGAGCTCGTCGTCCCTGATGAACTCAAGGCACTGCTCAAGGCTGAAAACAACGGGCGGAGTAAGACGAAGCGCCTCGTCCGAGCCGGAAGCGCGGGTGTTGGTCATGTGCTTCTTCTTGCAGACGTTGATGGTGATATCCTCGTTCCTCGCGCATTCGCCGACGATCTGTCCCTCATAAACGGGCACGCCCGACGTAACGAACATCCTGCCGCGGTCCTGCGTGTTGAACAGCCCGTAGGCGTTCGATTCGCCCGTTTCGGAGGCGATCAGCGAGCCGGTCAGCCTCTCCTCGATATCGCCGGAATACGGCGCGTAGCCCTTGAAGATGTGGCTCATAACGCCGTTGCCGCGCGTGTCGGTCAAAAGCTCGGAGCGGTAGCCCATAAGCCCCCTCGCGGGGATGTCGAATATAAGGCGAACGCCGCCGCCGTTGTCGTTTATCATGTTGGAGAGGACCGCCTTCCTCCTGCCCAGACCCTCCATAACGGGGCCCATGTAATCGGCGGGCACGTCGATGGTCAGCTCCTCCATCGGCTCCATAAGGCGTCCGTACTGGTCGTGCTTCATTATGACCTTGGGGCGCGAAACGGCAAACTCGTATCCCTGACGGCGCATGGTCTCGATAAGTATCGAAAGATGCAGCTCGCCGCGGCCCGATACCTTGAACGCCTCGGTCGAATCGGTGTCCTCCACGCGCAGCGCGACATTCGTCTGCACCTCTTTATAAAGGCGCTCCCTTAAATTGCGGCTCGTCACGTACTTGCCCTCCTTGCCCGCAAAGGGGGAGGTGTTTACCATAAAGTACATGGAGAGCGTCGGCTCGTCGATATGCACGAAGGGCAGGGGATCGAATGCGTTCACGTCGCAGATGGTCTCGCCGATGGAAAGCTCCGGCACGCCGGCGACGGCGATTATGTCGCCCGCGGCGACCTCGTCCGCCTCGGTCCTGTGGAGCCCCTCGAAACGGTAGAGCCTCGTCAGCTTCGCCTGGCGGGAGCCGGAACCCGGCACGCCCACGCATACGGGGAGGTTCTTTTTAGCAACGCCGCGCTCCACGCGCCCGATGCCTATGCGCCCCACGTAATCGTCATAGTCGATCGCTGAGATAAGCACCTGCAGGGGCAGCGTCTCGTCGCAGGAGGGAGCGGGGACCGCCTCGATTATGGTATCGAAAAGCGGCTGCATATTGGGCGAAAGCTCGTTGGGATCGAGCCCCGAAACGCCGTCCCTCGCGGAGGCGTAAACGATGGGGAAATCGCACTGCTCGTCGTCTGCGCCGAGCTCGATGAACAGCGAAAGCGTCTCGTCCGCCACCTCATAGGGCCTTGCGCCGGGGCGGTCTATCTTGTTGATGACGACGACGGGCTTCTTCTTAAGCTCGAGCGCCTTCCTCAAAACGAAGCGCGTCTGCGGCATACAGCCCTCGAAAGCGTCCACCATGAGGAGCACGCCGTCCACCATCTTGAGTATGCGCTCCACCTCGCCGCCGAAA
>DGHD01000007.1:13295-19994 GCA_002392505.1 Christensenella sp. UBA3857
ACCTCGCCGCCGAAATCGGCGTGACCGGGAGTGTCGACGATATTGATGCGGTAATCCTTGTAATTGACGGCGGTGTTCTTCGAGAGGATGGTAATGCCGCGCTCACGCTCGATATCGTTGGAGTCCATAACGCGGTCCTGCACCGCCTCGTTCGCGCGGAAAACGCCGCTCTGCCTCAAAAGCTGATCGACGAGGGTCGTCTTGCCGTGATCAACGTGCGCGATTATCGCGATATTCCTTATCTTTTCGTTCATATTATCTTGCCTTTCAAAGTAAACTCACAAAAACATATTTTACTCCGAAAACAAAGCGTACACAAGAGTTTTTTGAAATTATATTATCGTTTTTTCCGACGGCGCAAAAAGGCTTCCCCCGGGTGGGGGAAGCCTTCGTTTTGCTTTATCCCGTCAGACGGCGCTGCCTTTCGCAAGCGTCGCGACTATCATATAGGTTATGAACCCCGCGTATATCGCAAGGAGCAGTATGCCCTGCCAGCGCTTGAGCTCTCCCTTGAAGAGGGGCGGTATCGTCAGTATGCCCATCACGGCGAGCATGACGGGTATATCGATGATGAGGGAGGAGTTCATCCCGGCGACGTTAAGATCGGTCGGCACCGCGAAGGGCTTTATGGTCATCGCCATACCGGAAACGAGCACGAGGTTGAATATGTTCGCGCCGATTATATTGCCGAGCGAGAGCGACCCGTGCCCCTTTATGAGGGAGGTTATCGCGGTGACGAGCTCGGGCAGGCTCGTGCCGAGGGCGATAACGGTAAGCCCTATGACGGGCTTGGGGATATGCATTTTCTCCGCGATTATCGAGCCGTTGTCGACGAGGAAATTCGCGCCGACGGCTATCAGCGCCGCGCCGAGCACGAGGAATATGATGCTCTTCCAGATGGGGAGAATCTTTTCGACCTCCTCAACGTCCGCCTCGTCGGGGTGCTTCAGCGCGTGGATGACGGATATCACCATGTAGGCGACGAACAGCACGAGGAATATGATACCGAGCGGTCTTGAAAAATAGCCCTTGAATTCCGCGACGCCAACGTATATGAACGCCACGATGAAGAAGCTCACGACGGGAATGATCAGCGCCTTTTTATTGACGAGCCCAGGCTTTATCGCAACTGTCAGCGCGGATATCAGCGCCGTGTTGCATATGATGGAGCCTATCGCGTTGCCGTATGCGAACGCGCTTTCGCCGGTCGCCGCGCTCATGGAGGAGACCATCACCTCGGGAAGCGTCGTGCCTATGGAAACGACCGTCGCGCCTATAAGGAGCTCCGGGATATGGAATTTCTTCGCTATGCCGACGGAGCCGTCGACGAACCAGTCGCCGCCCTTAATAAGCGCCGCGAGGCCGATAGCGAAGAGTATTAACGAGCCGATGATTCCGAACCTGGCTAAAGCCCATTCTGAAACGAAAGTAAGCATCATCTGTCTCCTTTTTTCTGGATTTTTTCGAAAAATTATAACATCCGCCAAAACCCGTGTCAATCGCGTCAAGATAGCGTTTTTCGGGTTTTTTTAGCCGTAAAAAACGCAGGCGTTTACAGGAAAAATCGGCTCGGGTATTCCCAATTCCCGTTTCGCGTGGTATAATGGCGTTATGATAAATATATTTGAAACGGAATTCGGCTGTGCATTCGGGAGGAAAGCGCGGCGCTTCACGCTGTCCTCGCCGGCTATTTCCGTGTCCGTGACCGATCTCGGCGCCGCGATAACGGGCGTCACCGTGCCCGACAGATACGGTTCTCCGGTGAACGCCGTGCTCGGCTGCCCCTCCGCAGAGGGCTATGCCGCGGGCTCCTCCTGTCTTGGCGCCACGGTCGGCAGATACGCAGGCAGGATCTCAAACGCCCGCTTCACGCTTGACGGCAGGGAGTACCGCCTTGTTGAAAACGACGGGCCCAATCACCTTCACGGCGTTTTCCCGAAGCGCTTTTTCGAGGCGGAGCCCATTGAAAACGGCGTCAGGATGAGCCTTTTGAGCCCGGCGGGGGAGGACGGCTTCCCCGGGGAGCTCGCCCTTGGCGTCAGCTACAGGCTGAACGGCGGCGTCCTCTCCATCGAATACGAAGCCGAAACGGACTCCGCGACCGTGCTCAATATAACGAATCACAGCTATTTCGCGCTTGACGGCACGGGCAGCGTGAAGGATCACCTCATCCGCGTCCGCTCCGACCGCGTGCTCGAGCTCGGCGAAGGCATGATCCCCACCGGCAGGCTCGTTCCCGTTCGCGGCACGGCGCTCGATCTTACGGAGCCCAAACGGATCGGCGATGCGCTCGCCTCGCCGGAGCTCGCGCTTACGGGCGGGCTCGATCACAGCTTCCCGCTCGGCGGGGGAGGAGAGCTTACGCTTGCGGCGAGCCTTTATTCGCCCCTCTCCGGCATAGGTCTGCGGGTATCCACCACGCAGCCCTCGGTGCACGTCTACACGGGCAATTTCGTCGACCGTGACTCGGCTGGCGTATTCGGTAAATACGGCGGCGTCTGCTTCGAGACGCAGCATTTCCCGAACAGCCCGAACGAGCCCTCGTTCCCGGCGACCGTGCTGAGGAAGGGGGAGCGCTTCCGTGAGCTCACCGTGCTTGAGTTCGGCACGGAGCGCTGACCGCGGCGTGTTTTTTCACCCCGATCATCCGTTTCGGCGCTTGACACTCCCGTCCGAAAAGGTATAATAAATATGTTAACCGACCGCCGGCGATAATCCGGCGAAGTCCAATCTCCGATCGGCATTACTGCCGGGAAAGGCGCCCGTTTCTCGGGCATGATTCGTATGAAACGCATAATCTCCTTCATCATGGCAACTGTCCTCATGCTTGCCGCAATGCCGGCGCTCGCCGTGCTCCCGCAGGCCTCTCGGGTGAGGACGACCCTTCTGGACTTAAGCAATACCGCTTCGAGCGCTTCCTCCGCTGAGGAGGGCTGGGCGTTCGATCCGACCGGATATAACGGCAAGCCCCAGCTCACGCTCGATTCGTACGGCACTGCCGGTCAGCACGGCGCGCCGATAATCGTGCCGAAGGATACGCGCATACTCGTCAGCGGCGACTGCTATATCGACAACGCCTGCATGGGCGAAGCGCACGACGTTTTGAGCGGCTGTCCCGACGGGTATCTCATCATAGACGGCACGGGCACGCTCAATCTCTATGCCCAAAGCTATCTCGGCTGCTGCCTTACCCTTCCCAACGGGGGAGAGAACGTCGACGCGGAGTACCTTTACATCAACAACGTCACCGTCAACTGCTACGGGACGGAACGCGATATGTACAACGTGATGACGAAGCTCAAGGCCTGCATCTATTCCAATCATAATATAGAGATCCATAACGCCGTGATCAACACCGATCAGGGCAAATGGGGCATAAAGGCGGAGGGCTTCACGCCGATCGGCGGCACCACGGAGGACAACTGCAACGAGATATTGATCGATAACAGCGTCGTCAATATCCAGAACATGAACGACGCGGGCTATTATAATTACGCCCACGGCATCTGGATCACCTACGGCAAGATCCGCATAACCGGAGCGAGCGACGTTACGATAAACGCCGGCTCCGAAAGCGTTTACAGCCGCCATTCCTTCACCGTCGACGGCGGCAGGGTGAAGATACTGTCAAGACCGCACGCCTCAACGGAGACGTATGCGCTCATCTACTGCAAATGCCTCATGCTCAAGGACGGGCTCGAAAGCTTCTACGTCGGCACGACGGCGATCTCCGGCGCGGACGTCCTGCGCGTCAGGGATGAGGGGACTTCCACTCTCGGCAGCGGTCTCACCGTGAGGATCGGCTCCTTCGAGAACGGGAATTATATCAAGGGCACGGATCCCGATAACAACAATATGCCCGCGATCTACGTCACCCCGGACTCCGTGACGACGCATACCGTCCGTTTCTACGGCTTCGGCGGCGAGCTTTTATCGACCGTCGAGGTGCCTGACGGCGGCGCGGCGCAAGCGCCCGAGGCGGCGGCGAGCGTCACTGTCCCGAACGGTCTTTACCGTTTCCGCCGTTGGGATAAGCCGTTCGACAATATCACGGAGGATACCGACGTTTATGCCGAATACGGTCTCGTGGGCGACGTCAACTGCGACGGCACGGTCGATATGCGCGACGTCACCGCCCTGAACGCCTACCTCGTGAACTGCGGCGAAGTAACGGAGCTCGGTCTCTTCAACGCCGACGTCAGCGAGACCGACGGCGTGACCGCATACGATTCCACGCTCATCGCCATGATATCGCTCGGGATTGCGCTCCCGTAACTCAAACAAAACAATGCCGCAGGGCTGTACCCTGCGGCATTTTCTTATGCAATAAACTTATTGGGCGCCGTCCGTTTCGGAGACGAGCGAGTTGAAATCATGCTGCATGATCGCCATGCAGACGATCTCCAGCTCGAAGATCGAAAGCAGAAGATAGGCGATCTCGTTTCCGGAGGCGGAATACCCGTGAGAAGCGAACTCGTTTTTGACGGTCCTGCCGCGGGTGAACCACCAATAGATCGGATAGATCGGGAGAAGCACGAAGCACAGCACTTCGCCGACACAGCCCGAATCGTCGCCTTTTATCGCGCGGACGTTCTTTACGAGCAGGTATTTCCAATAGATGTAATAGATCCCGAACGTGACGATCGACAGTATTATAGAGACCGCGATATTTCTTTTGTAGATATTGATCATATTACGGCGTCCTTTCCCAAAACACGCATCCCGCGGCGATATCATTCAGCGGGGGTTTCTTTCTCCCAAACGACCTGCTCGGGCTTTTTCCGGTGCGTCCCGGAGAACACCCTGAACAGCAGGGGATATACGGCGAGCCCGACGAATATCATAACGAAATACCTTACGCAGTCGGTCAGCGGCGAGGAGCTTATCAGCGCGAGCAGGGGCTTAAGACCTATCCTCAGCCCCATAACGATCGCAAAGCCGAGCGCGACCTTTATTATCTGCATCCACCAAACCGCCTTCGTCTCGAATTTGACGAACCGCTTTTCGATATAGCCTCCCGCAAACAGACCGAAGGACGATCCGAACAGCACGCACGCGTTCTTAACGGTCTCAACGTCATCGGAAGCGGGGTCGCGCGTCAGCATGATATAGACGATCAGCCCGAGGGAAAGCGCCGAGGCAACGCCGGTCGCTATCGTGTAGGGACCTGCGTCGTCGCCGAAGCGGTTGAAATACAGCTCGCACAGCGCGATGACGAGCACGCCGGTGAACAGCGAAACGCCCACGTCAAGCAGCGTATGCACGCCGAGATACATCCGCGAGAAGCCGACGAGGAGCACGAGCACCACGGCGACTATGTAAGCCCACGCTTTTTTGATCCGCTGAGCAAGACCGCCGTAAAGGAGCACCGCCGACTGCGTATGCCCGGAGGGGAACGACCATCCGCTCGCGCCTTCCCTTGCGGATTCGACGATCCTGAATTCGGGATCGATCACCCAGGGACGCGGGATCATGAATATCGCTTTAAGCAGCTGGTTGATGAACAGACCCGACATGAACATGTAGAGGAATCGGTACCCGTATTTCTTATCCACGCACCAGAGCACTATCATGCCTATGACGATGAACGCCGTCTCCTGTCCGAGCCACGTCACGCCGGACATTACGCCGTCGAGAAAGGGCGTGCGTATGCCCGCGATGGAGCGGAGCATATCCATCATCCAATTGAAAAAACCGCTGTTTGTAATGACTTCGGTCATAATTTTACCCCCAATGAGTTTTCTCAAGTGATTCTATCACAAAACAGGAGCGCCGGTCAAGCAAAGACGGCGCGAAACGGCGCGAATTGAGTCGATACGGCGCATTTTTTTCAAAAAAACGGCATTTTAAGTATTGAAAACGGAAATGAAATGTTGTATATTATAAACGAACCAATAAACAGGAGGAATGTTTTATGGGTAAGTTTATAATCAAGAACACCAAGACCGGCATCAAGTTCGATCTTAAAGCCACCAATGGCGAGGTCATTGCCACTTCCGAGGTTTATAAGGCGGAGGCTTCCTGCCGCAAGGGTATAGCCAGCGTTATGAGGAACTCCCTTGTCGCCGGTATCGAGGATCAGACCGTCGAGGGCTATGAGGTCTTGAAGAACCCCAAGTTCGAGGTCTATACCGATAAGGCAGGCGAGATCCGTTTCCGCCTCAAGGCAAGGAACGGTCAGATCATCGCCATGTCCGAGGGATATAAGGCTATGAAGAGCTGCCTCAACGGCATCGACTCCATCAGGAGGAACGCTCCCGAAGCCCCCATCGTAAAGAGCGAGGAATGATCTTCGGCAATAAATGACAGCGATCACAAAGGGCGACCGTTTATTTCGGTCGCCCTTCGGTTTGTTATAATAATGAACCGTCCCCGGGGGTCAGCGGACCGCTCTTGAACGAGCGGTGGATGAGGGACCTTTCATGCGCCTTCGGGCGCATATCGAACGCGGATGCGTATATCGAAGCGCGGGGAAGCCCTTTGGTTTGTTTGCTTTTTACTATTCAGCCTTCCCTTGGGGGAAGGGGGACCGGAGCCGTAAGGCGAGGGTGGATGAGGGAAGTTTCCGAAAAACGCGGGCTTCCCAACTGCGTAACAAAAGAAAAGACCGGGTGAAAATCCTCCGGATTTTCCGGATCATAACCCCCTCATCAGTCGTTCTCGCTTACGCTCGCCCGACAGCTTTTGCCGGGGCGGACC
>DGHD01000044.1:0-1271 GCA_002392505.1 Christensenella sp. UBA3857
AAGACGAGCCGAGGAGCAGCACGCCGATAACAAGGAACGCGACGATCGCAATTACCGCGAGCAGCACTACGCCCAGCACTATCGCGGTCAGGACGACGCCCGTGACCGCAAGCCCCTTGAGCGGGAACCTGTAATCGCCGGATCTCGCCTTTCCGACGGCGATACAGCTCATTATAAAGCAGGCGAAGCAAACGATCAGCGCTCCGATAGCCGTCACGTAATAGACGTAGAACGGGAGCGACGCCACGAAGAGCGCCATGCTCACGATCGCGAGCGCGTTCGCGCCGTGCTTGTACTGCGGAACGGCGTAATAATTGTTCTGAACGTACGCCGGCTGCGCGCCGTAAACGGGCGCCTGATACACGGCGGGAGCGGTCCTCGCCGCCTTCGTCCTTGCGCCGCAGTTGGGGCAGAACGACTCGCTGTCGTTCAGCCGCTGCCCGCAGTTTTCACAGTAGCTCATATCTTCTCCTTATCAGATCGCGCTGATAAACATTTCCGCAAGCTTAACGATCAGCTCCAGCAGCTCGACCAGTATCACCGAATGGAACAGCACGAGGAAAAGTCCGACGAGCAGGGTGAGCACGATCATGATCACGCTGACGGCAAAGCCCCAGTCCGCAAGGCTCTTGTAAGGCTTGTCGAAACGACCGGACCTGACGTTTTCCTTTGCGATAAGGGAAAGCACGAGACCCGCAACGGGCACGAAGAACGCGAGCGAAAGACCGACTATCGCGCACACGTTCGCAGACCTTCTGCGTTTGGGTTCCCCCGTCCTTTTCGGACGGGTCGTGACCCGAAGATCCGCGCCGCAGACGTGGCAGTAAAGCTCGCCCTCCCTAAGGGGCGCGCCGCATTTTACGCATTTAGCCATTTCGGATAAGCCTCCCGGAACAAAATATCAAGGATCAATAGTACCTGGACTCCGACAGCCCGCTGCCTATTGCGGCGCCGCCGATTATCACAACGAAGATGATGATATACGCGATGTAGGCAAGCACGGCAAGAACGGCAAAGCCGGTGACTACCGCGCCGATGATGACGCCCGCCAGCGCAAGCCCCTTGAGGGGAGTCCTGAACTCGCCCGCCTTCGCCTTCTTGAGAGCGATGATACTGACGATGAGACCGGCAAGCGAGGAAAGACCGAACCAGGACAGCGCGACGCCGATGATAGCCATTACGTTGAGTCCCTTCTGGGGCTGGGGCTCCTCTTCAACGTAATTGACGCCCTTGTCATACTCGGGTGCGGGCGCATAGACGGGCTCGGGATC
>DGHD01000044.1:1324-6523 GCA_002392505.1 Christensenella sp. UBA3857
CATAGACGGGCTCGGGATCGGGCGCTTTGACGAACGCGCCGTTCCTCGCTCCGCAGTTGGGGCAGAATTGATCCTGCTCGGAAAGATACTGTCCGCAGTTTTCACAATAGCTCATGGGTTACCTCCTTGATGGATTTGATTGCTTATAATGCTCCGCTGCCCGGTCAAAAGACCGGCGCCTCCGGATAAAGCGTCAGAATAAACGCATGGCGCTGAATATGCTGTCCGAAAATTCGGGACCTTTTCCCATGCGTATCATGAAGAAGATGTATAACACGCTGAGGGCGATGATAAGTATGCTGTAGACGGTGGACGCCGCGCCGACGATGATCCCGGCTTTCGAAAGCCCGGCGAGCGGGTTCCTGAACCTGTCGGGCACAGCCCGCTTGCGGGCGATAATGCTCACTATAAGTCCCGCCAGGGGTAAGCCGATCACGGAGAGACCCATGCCGACTATCGCCAGCACGTTCAGGCCGGAGCGCGAATCAGCCCCGGCAGCGGAAGGATTCCTTTCGCCGCACTCCGGACAGAATACGTCTTCGCCGGTAAGCTCGCGTCCGCATTTAGTGCAGTTTGCCATAAAAAACCTCCGTTAAGAATACTGTGAGAGAACGTAGATCGATCCCCAGATCAAGGGGAAAAGCAGTAATTGCGCGGCATACAGGAGCAGTATCAGCGCAACGATACCTGTGGCGACCGCGCCGGATATTATGCCCGCCTTCGCAAGCCCCTTCAGGGGGTACCTGAATTCGGCGGCGACCGCCTTTTTGTATGCGAGCACGCTTACGATAAGCCCCGCCAGGGGGGAAGCTCCGCTTGCGGAGAGCGCCATGCCGACTATCGCCAGCACGTTAAGATACGGTTTCCCGCCGGAGGGCAGCAGGGCGTTCGGCGCGCCGCACTTCGGGCAGTATACGTCCCCGTCCGCGAGCTCGCGCCCGCATTTGCTGCAAAATCCCATGCTCCGCCTCCTCTGTGTGTATCATATCTATTTTACGACATACGTCGTCCCGTGTCAACACGTAAATATATTTTCCGTGCGCGGCGCGGCGCATTTTTACGCTTGCAATCCGGCTCCGTCCGTGCTATAATCCCCCTTGCCGAAGGGCGAGCGGTGTCTCTTGAAAACCACCGTAAAAAAACAAGGAGCAATCGAATAAAATGAAAAAGACTTTCTCCGAATTCCGCAGTTTGCTGCGAACCGTTCCTCCCGTGCTTGCCGCCGTGATGATACTCTCCGTCGTGGGGATGAATCTTCTCGCCAACAAAAGCATCAACACGGGGCTTGAATGGCTGGCTCTCGACTGCGGTATTATTTTCTCCTGGGTCACGTTCCTTTCGATGGACGTTATGACCCATTGCTGCGGTCCCCGCGCGGCGAGCCTCATGTCAGTCCTCGCGCTCGGGCTCAACCTGTTCATGGCACTCATGTTCTTCATCGCGAGCCGCATACCCGGCGTCTGGGGCGAGAGCTTCGTCGAGGGGAGCGAGGCGGTAATAAACGCCGCGCTCGACAACACCTTCGGCGGCGCGTGGTACGTGATACTCGGCAGCTCCGTCGCGTTCATCGCGTCCGCGCTCATAAACAATTTTCTTAATCACGGCATAGGAAAGCTCCTCAAAAAGGAGTCCGGCTTCGGGCGGTTCGCGCTGCGCTCCTACGTTTCGACGTTCATCGCGCAGTTTGCGGACAATCTGATATTCGCGCTGATAGTAAGCAAGGTCTTCTTCGGCTGGACCCTTACCCAGTGCTTCACCTGCGCGCTCACCGGCGCCGTGATGGAGCTTCTGTTCGAGGTCGTGTTCTCGCCGCTTGGCTACAGGATCTCCCGCAGCATCATCAAAAAGAGGGAGGCGGCGGTATGAAGGTCGTAATAAGCGGAACGTCCCGCGGGATAGGCAGGGCGATAGCGCTGAAATTCCTTGAGGAAGGGCATACCGTCTGGGGCGTCGATATCGCCGGGAGCACCGTTTCCGACCCCGCGTATTTTCACGTGACCGCGGATGTGCGGGAGCCCGTAGATGCTTCCGTGCCCGATCCCGAGGTGCTTATAAGCTGCGCCGGCACGCAGGAGGAGAAGGACGCCATCGACGTGAATCTCAAGGGCGCCATCTGCTTCACGGAGCGGTTCGCGGACAGCCCTGTTCTCAGGTCCGTGCTCTTCATCGCGTCCGCCTCGGCAAGGAACGGCGCCGAGTTCCCGTACTACTCCGCAAGCAAGGCGGGGCTCGTCGGCTATATGAAGAACGCCGCGCTCTCTCTTGCGAAGCGGGGCGTCACCTGCAACAGCATCTCCCCCGGCGGCGTGATCACCGAGTCGAACGCGCACATACTCGAAAGCAGCGAGCTCTATTCTGCGGTAAGGGCGGAGACCCTGCTCGGCAAATGGGCGGAGCCCGCGGAGATCGCCGAGCTTGCGTATTTTATGACCGTGGTCAACCGCTCCATAACCGGCGAGGATATCCTCATCGACAACGGCGAGATGCTCAAATCGAATTTCATCTGGTGATCACTTTTAAGAAGGGAACGATCACCGGCCGATACAAAAACCCTGCCCTATGCTGATGCGTCAAGGCAGGGTTTTTCATGTTTTTCTTACGTTTTTTTGATGAAAGTCTTTCCGCATTTCGGGCAGGTGATGCGGATTTTGCCCTTGCCCTTCGGCACGCGCACGGTCTGGCGGCAGGCGGGGCATTTGAAGAACTTATGCGTCGCGGACTGCGCTTTCCTCGCCTTCCTTTTCGCGGAGCCTTTTTTGAAGGGATCGATGAAGCGGGTGCGGAACCACTCATACTCCGCGCGGCGGGCGGAGAGGTTGCGGCTGAAGGTCCTGAATATGCTCAAAACGAGCGCGCCGAGCGAAACGAGATACATGACGACGCCGATGATCGTGCCGGCGGGGCTCCTGAACACGGAGACGACTATGACCGCCGCGACGAGCGCGACGAGCGAGAACACGCTTATTACCGTATTGAGCGGATCGCCGCCGTAACGGCCGGCGAGGAACCGGCGAAGCTTTTCTTTGAAATCCATACGAAAGGTTCTCCTTCGATAGTTGCTTACTCAATATTATATCAACAGGAGCGGCTTTTCAATAACCGGAGGACAAAATATACATATTTTTTACATTTGCGCCGCAAGATTGACAGCGGGCGGGATTCGGATTATAATCACGGTATGAAGAAGCTCGTCGCCAAAATGCCCCGATTCCTTAAGGGGATCATATTTCACACGCTTCAATGGACGTGGTGCCTGCCGCAGAACCTTGCGGGGCTTTTCATGCTGATGATACTGCCCGGGGAGCATTACCGCTACCACGGCGCGCTCGTCACGATCTACCGCAAAAAGAAGCATCTCTCCAACACGGCGGGGTTCTCGCTCGGCTCGTTCATATTCATGCCGGAGACCTGGTCGGATTACAACAAGGAGCATATCGTAGTGCACGAATACGGGCATACGGTGCAGTCCCTTCTGACCGGTCCCTTCTACATTTTTATAATAGGTCTGCCCTCCGTCGTCTGGTGCCGCCGATTCGTGAAGCACAGCGAGAAATACCGCGTGCGCGGCATAGCCTATACCGACCGCTTCCCCGAGCACAGCGCCGACAATCTGGGCGAGACCTATACCGGGGACAAAGTCGCGTGATCAAAAAAACCTTTGGCCTTTTGCCAAAGGCGTTTTTTTGATTTACGTTATTTTTTCGCAAGCTCGCGAAGGAGCGAGACTATCGTCCCGTTCTCAAGATACCCGATCAGCACACCGGGATGCTCCTCCTCTTTTCCGAATATCTCCATAAGCTGCCTGACGATCTGCGCCGCGTCGGGATCCTTCGGCGGCGTCTTTTCGGCAAACGCCTCCAGCACGTCAAGGAAGCGGAAAACCACGTCCTGATACTCCGCCTCCGGCAGGGCGCCGGACGCGCTTTCTTCCGGCAGGAGCCACCTGCCGAGCCCTTCCGCCTCGAGCGCGGGAATGAATTTCGTCAGCTTTTCATACTTTTTCATACTCCACCTCTTGAATGATTTTTTATATTATATCTTATACTAACCAAAATTGCACGCATTTTTTAATTTTTTTATGAAATATTTTTGCGGACGGCGCGAATGCCGCGAGTTTTCACCGTGCCGCGTTCGTTTTTTTAACGGTTTTTGCGCCGCGGCGGGAGGGTGAACGGTCTTCCGGACGGGGTTGTTTCTTCCTTTTACAAAGAATTTACATTTTGGGGTTTGAACAACAATGCGTTTTATGGTAATATAATGGGGTAATATAATAGAATGGGGTGTTATGCACCGGGGCTTTGTTCACCGGCGCGGCACAGGAAAGGATCAGGATTTGAAAAAATACAGGAAATACGGTACGGCCGTCATTTATCTTCTGATAGCGGCGGCGGTCATACTGCTGATAGTCGGCGGTCAGAGCATGCGCCGCGAAAAACCCGTGGAGTACGACTTCGGCGAGTTTTCGGACGTGCTGCGCGCCGGCATGACCGTTACGGAGGACGGCAAAAACGGAGCTAACGCCCGCGTCGCCGCCGTCCGCGTCTCGGGCTCGGAGCTTTACGGAATATTCACTCCCGAATATTATAAGGAAGTAAGGGGCAAGGAGCTCTCCGAAAAGGAGATCGCCTCCCGCCTTGAGACCTTCAAAAAGGGCAAGGTCTACGACTTCCATACCACCGTCATTTCGGCGGAGACCTTCCAGCAGGAGATGACCGGCCTCATCTGCAGCGAGACCGGGGTGAGCAAGGATTCCGTTTCGGTAAACGATTACGGCTTCGCCTACATTTTGAAAGTGGAGCAGACCTCGTGGATATGGATCGTGCTCCCATATCTCTTCCTCGGCGCGATCATCATCGGCACCACGATACTGATAATCCGCGCCACCGGCAGGGACAACCGCCAGGCGATGAACTTCGGCAAGAGCACGGCGAGGATATCCGACGGCAAGAACCAGAAGACCTTTGACGACGTGCGCGGCTGCGACGAGGAAAAGGAGGAGCTTAAAGAGGTAGTCGATTTCCTCAAGGATCCCAAGGCGTTCACCGATATGGGCGCAAGGATCCCCAAGGGCGTGCTGCTCGTCGGCCCTCCCGGGACGGGCAAAACGCTGCTCGCGAAGGCGGTTGCGGGCGAAGCGAACGTCCCCTTCCTCTCCATCAGCGGTTCCGATTTCGTTGAGATGTTCGTCGGCGTCGGCGC
>DGHD01000044.1:6579-17048 GCA_002392505.1 Christensenella sp. UBA3857
CGCGAGCCGCGTGCGCGACCTGTTCAACAACGCGAAGAAGCTTGCTCCGTCCCTCGTATTCATTGACGAGATCGACGCCGTCGGCAGGCAGCGCGGCGCAGGTCTCGGCGGCGGGCACGACGAAAAGGAGCAGACGCTCAATCAGCTCCTCGTCGAAATGGACGGCTTTGAAGGCAATCAGGGCGTTATCGTCATCGCCGCCACCAACAGACCGGACGTTTTAGACCCCGCTCTGCTCCGTCCCGGCAGGTTCGACCGCCAGGTGACCGTCGATTATCCCGACGTTAAGGGCAGGCAGGAGATCCTGGAGCTTTACGCGAAGAACAAGCCCATGAGCGACGAGGTCGATCTCTCGAAGATCGCGAAGCTCACCCCCGGCATGACGGGCGCGGACCTTGAAAACGTAATGAACGAGGCGGCGATACTTGCGGTCCGCCGCAAGATGCCCAAGATCACCACCGACCTTATCGCCGAGGCGATGAAGCGCGTCGCGTGGGGTCCCGAAAAGAAGAGCCGCGTCGTGAGCGAGAAGGATCGCTTCATCACCGCCACGCACGAGGTGGGTCACGCGATAGTATCGAAGATGCTTCCGAACTGCGACCCGATCGACGAGCTTTCCGTCATTCAGCGCGGCAGGGCTGCGGGCTATACCAGCTACCTTCCCGACGACGATCACGCCCACATGACCAAGGCGAAGCTCCTTGACGAGATCGCCTCCTTCCTCGGCGGACGCATGGCGGAGGAAGTCAGGCTCGACGACGTTTCCACCGGCGCGCAGAACGATCTCAAGCGCGCGACGGAGCTTGCGAAGCGCATGGTTACGGAGTTCGGCATGAGCGACGCGATCGGCCCCGTGTTCCTTGCCGGCGACGAAGAGGTGTTCATCGGGCGCGAATGGGGGCATCAGCCCAATTATTCCGAGGCGATGGCTGCCGAGATCGACCGCGAGGTGCGCCGCATAATGGAAGAGGCCGCCGCCCGCGCGAAGAAGATAATCGAGGATAACGCCGACGCGATGACCGTCATAATAAATGCGCTCATCGAGAACGAGCACGTCTCCGGCACGGAGTTCGACAGGCTGCTCAACGGCGAATCCGATTGGAAGGATAAGCCCGAGAACCACACCAAGACCCCGGTCGAAGAGACCGCCGCGGAAGCTGAAGAAACCGAGGCTCCCGCCGAGACGGAGGACCCGGGACGGGAAGCCGGGGACGAGGCTCCCGAAAAAGAAAACGAATAAAATGTACGATCTCCATACACATTCCGATTTCTCGGACGGCGTACTGCCGCCCGAGAAATTGATAGAAGAAGCGAAAGCTAAGGGCTTTACCCTCTTCGCGCTGACCGATCACGACACCGTGGGCGGCATAGTCCGCGCGGCTGAAGCGGCGGCGCGGCTTCGCGTGCCTTTTATTCCCGGGATAGAGATCTCCGCCGAGTACCCGTGCGAGCTGCATATACTCGGGCTCGGCGTCGATATCGCCTCCCCCTCTATAAAGCGGCTTGAAAAGATACAGGAGAAGCACCGCTTCGACAGGAACGAGCGCGTGCTTAAGCTGCTTGCGGACGCGGGGATCGACGCAGAAAAGCATCTTGACAAGGAGCGCAGATTCCTGACCAAGGCGGATATCGCCTCCGCCATGGTCAGCGAGCGCCTTGCGGACTCGGTTAACGACGCGTTTGCCCGGTGGCTCAAAAAGGGACGCCCCTTCTACGTGCCTATGCTCCACCCCTCCATGGAGGAGGTCATGGACGTTATCGTTTCCGCCGGAGGGCTGCCGGTGCTCGCGCATCCGATGAAGATGGACTGCGACCACAGGGCGCTCGTTAAGGAGCTCAAGGAGCTGGGGCTTTGGGGTATCGAGGCGTATTACTCCTCCGCTTCAAGTGAGGAGACCGGGTATTTCAAGTCCCTGGCGGAGGAATTCTCGCTCCGCGTCACCTGCGGGAGCGATTTCCACGGTCCGCACAGACCGGAAGCCGCCCTCGGCTGCGCCTGGGAGGACACGCCCGAGCTTAACGAGACGGAGACGCTTGTCAAAAAGCGTTACGGGATATGCCCCGCGGCGCCGACCGGCTGGCTGTTCGCCCCGCGCCGCGCGCAGCATACCGAGAGCGAATTCCAGCTGATCGCCGACAGGATCGTTTCCGATCTGCCGGAGGAGCTTTTCAAGGGGCTTAACGGCGGCATCGCGATAGCGAGCCGCGCGAAGCTCCATCGCGAGAGCGTGCCCGCGCACCCGCTCTACATATTGGGCGAATACTCCCACGGGTACGCGACGGGCGCCTTCGTTACGCTCTATTACGGCTCGTTCATGGCGGTCCACGGCAGGAAGCAGGGGCAGGCGTTCATCGACGAGGTGAGGAAGGTCATACTTCACGAGCTTCGTCATCATCTTGAAATACGCGCCGGCGAACACGACCTCGAACACGAGGACGACGCGGTGATCGCGGCGTACGTCGAGGAAAACGAATGACAAGATGCGCCCGTTAAGCTATACCGTCACAAAAGGATCGGAGGGCATGAGCGTAAAGCACGTGCTCACGGAAATATTTTCAATGTCGCACTCGCATATTTCAAGGCTTAAACGCCGCGAGGGCGGCATACTTATTAACGGCGAAGCGTGTTACGTCAATAAAAGATGCGTCCCCGGGGACACGGTAACGGCGCTCATTTCCGACCCGCCCGATACGAAACGGCTCGATCCCATGGATAAGCCCCTCGATATCGTTTACGAGGACGAATGGCTCTGCGTCGTCGACAAGCCCGCGGGGCTCACCGTGCACCCGGAGCGGTCGGGGCTGGGCGGCTCGGTCGAAAACGCGCTTACCGCGCATTTTAAGGAGGACGAGTTCGTGCATACCGTCAGCCGCCTCGACAGAGGCACGAGCGGACTTATGACCGTTGCAAAGAGCGGCTACGTGCACGAGCGGATGATACGCCTGCTTCACACGCCGGATTTTTATAAGGAATACCTCGGCGTTTTGAGCCGCGTGCCCGACGAAGGGAGCGGCTTCGTGCGGCTTCCGATCGCGCATCCCGAGGGCTCGAATTTCAAAATGGAGGTCCGCGCGGACGGGCTCCCCTCCGAAACGGAGTACGAGGTGCTGAGCGTTTCCGGCGAAAGGGCGCTCGCGCGGCTCGTCCCGCACACGGGGCGTATGCACCAGCTTCGCGTGCACATGGCGGCGATAGGCTGCCCGCTCGCCGGAGACTGGCTCTACGGCGAGGAGATCGAAGAGATCTCCCACGCGGCGCTGCACTCGCATTATCTTAAATTCCGCCACCCGATGACCGGCGGGATCGTCGAGCTTGAAAGCGAGCTCCCCGACGAGATAAAGCGGCTGATGGGATCGATATGACGCCGGCGGCGTTTCGATATGCGCGCGGCGCATGAGCGGCGAAAACCGATCGCCATGCCGCTTTGCAAAAAAATATATGGAACCGAACGCCGCGTTCGTGCGTTCTATCTATGAAGACCGTTCTGAGAGTGGTCTTTGAAAACGATTTTAACCATGGGCTTAGTGCCCGAAGGAGGATATAATCATGAAACGAGTTATTTCGATACTGCTTGCCGCGCTGATCGTTCTCGGCGTATGCGGCACCGCATTTGCAATGAATGAGGGCGAGCGCCGTCTTGTGCTCGGCTCCGATCTTACCGACGCCCAGCGCATAGAGGCGATCGAATATTTCGGCGTTCAGGACCAGGACGTTCAGGTGCTCTTCGTCACCAACGCGGACGAGCGCCAGTATTTCGAGGGCAAGCTCCCCGATAAAAAGCTCGGTCACGTCGCGCTTTCCAGCATCTATATCGTCGCCAAGGCGCCCGGCAGCGGGCTTGATATAACCACCCACAACATCAACTACGTCACGCCCGAGATGTACGAGAACGCGCTGATCTCCGCCGGCATCACCGACGCCGAGATCAGGATCTGGGCGCCCCGCCCCATCAGCGGCACCGCGGCGCTGACCGGCATCTACAAGGCGTATGAGGATATCACCGGCAGGATACTCGACGACGCCGCCAAGGACCTCGGCATAGAAGAGCTCATCGCCACCGGCGAGCTTGCCGAATACATCGGCTCCGAGGACGCGCTTGCGATAATCAACGACTTAAAGAAGATACTCGACGAGACCAAGTACATGACCGACGACGAGGTCATGGATAAGATCGACTCCATCGCCGCGGATTACAACGCCGAGCTCACCGACGAGCAGGCGAAGCAGATATTCACCCTTGCCCGCATGTTCGAGGGGCTCTCCGCGGAGGAGATCCAGCAGCGCCTCGTCAACATGGCGAAGGCGGCGCAGAAGGCGCAGTCCTTCGGCGAGACCGTGCAGTCCGTCATCAACTCCATCGGCGAGTTCATAAAGACCGTCGGCGATTTCTTCAAGGACGTATGGAACCGCTGGTTCGGCGGCAACGAATAAGACATTTTCCAATAAACACCTCTTATAAAACGAAAAGGCCCTGCCCTGGAGCGATCCCAAGCGGGGCTTTTCCGTTCCCGGCAAGCGACGGAAAAATATATTTTGTTTTTTCGCAAAAAGCCTGTCCGCTTTCGGCGGGTCAAAGCGTAATATATATAGAGGGGTTTTCATGACCCTCCGGAAAGGAGAAGGGATCAATGAAATCGATAGCTAAAAAATCGGCAGAGAATATGAAAAGGCGCTTATCCGTGATCGGACAGGCGCCTTTACGTTCATTTTTTCCGAACTGAATCGATCCATGATAAAAAAACTTCGGGGTCGACGTAAGAAGTGTATGTCAGGGAGAAATAATAGCCGTCATATATCCATGCTGCGTGAACGCGGTCGTCGGCAACGAGCATACGCACTGTTTTATCCCCGATCGTACGTTCAACAAGCGTACAGTGTTCATTGTTGACGCTTTCGCCCTTAAAACCCTTTGCGGCTTGGATCATCGCAATAGTGTGTCTGGCGCCGTCCTGATATACGACAACAGAAAACTCCTCCGTCTTTTCGGTGCCGATAAGGGAAAACCCCTCCGGGATCAGCGTCAATTCATACTCCTCCTCGAGCTTCTCCTTTGTTATTGCCGGATCGAAATAATCATCGTGATCACTGAAAACCTTAACAAAGAACCCGGCAATGCTTTCATGGACTTTGGGTACAGCGCAGGCGGCTGCAGACAGTATAAGCAGCGCTGCGGCAGCTATCAATATGAATCGGCGCAGGCGCTTTGACGAGCCGCTCCCGTTATTCGGCTTTCCGGTCCTGATAAGCTCAGCCATTTGTTTTCTGAACTTTTTCGACGGCTTTACAGGCTCCTTCTTAACTGCTTCTATTGCCTGTTCGATATCTTCGTCGATAAGCTCGCCGTAATAATCTGCAAGTTCGGTCTTTAGGTCCCGCATTATGCTTCCCCTCCTCTCTTGCCGAGAACAGCTCCCAATCTTTTTTTGCCGCGGTAAAGCCTTTTCTTTATTGTTTCGGGCTTTTCGTTAAACAACAGTGCTATCTCCTCAACAGTGTATCCTTCAATATACATCCAGATCACGTCTGCGGTGCTTTGATCGAGGGACCGGACCGCTGCCTTTACCTCGGATAATAACGCCTCGTCAACGACGGCGTCGAATTCCGGCGCTTCTTTTGATCCGGAAGGGACGAGTTGGTCGACGCACTCCACTTCTTCATAAAAAACAAGTTTTGATCTGCGTCTTAAAAAGCTGACGGCACGATTTCTTACGCACAGAAAAAGAAACCGCTTGACGACAACTTCGTCTTTCTTCATCAGTTCGCCCCAACGATCGGCAGCAATGCAGAAAACGTCGTGAGCGACATCTTCGGCGTCCGAATAATTGTTCAGATATTTATTGGCGTACCAAATCAGCTCTTTGTGATATTTTTTGTAATATTCCGAAAAACAATTCCGTTCCTCAGGCGTTTCGAGCACAGCCAGGAAAGAGATCAGCATATTGAAAAACCTCAAAATCAATGCTTTTTCAGGACAATGATAAACCAACCACAGCCCATTTTCAACAGTAGGAGAAATATATTTTGCTTTTTCGCAAAAAGCCTGTCCCCTTTTGGCGGGTCAAAGCGTAATAGATATAGAGGGGATCGGAGGGACGGTCTATTTTACGCCGCCGCAAAATAATTTTTGAAAACCCTGTCCACTTTCGGGCTTCTCGATTGCTTTATTGGTATAAGGGCAAAACAGACAGCCGGAAAAAGGCGTATTATGAAGGGAGGTGATCCGAACGGCAATATAATTAGTTGTCTCTTGAATTAACAAGAGGAGATGATATAATTGAACTGTACGAAAGGAGAAAGATAATGATGAACAACCTGATAAAAAGAACGGCGGCGCTTGCGCTTGCGCTGATGATGGCGCTTGCGCTGTGCGGCTGCAGCGGGAACGGCAATAAGGACGCCGCGGCAACGCCCGCGCCCGAGGAGACGGCGGAGCCTGAGGAGACGACCCAGCCGGCGAAGACCGCCGCACCGACTCACAAGCCCGACCCGGCGGAAACGCCCGCTCCGAGGACGACGCCCGAGCCCGATCCGGCGAGCTTATGCCGCTGGACCGTGAAGGAGTTCACAAGCATCAAGGCGGAGTATTCCGCGCTTATGGCGGAATATCTCGCCGGCGGTGATCCGGAGCTTTCGGCGCTCTGCGCCCGTCCCATGGTCGGACCGGTATGCTATTTCGATAATTTCGGCAGGTTCGAGGGCGGCATGATCGGCGCGTTTTCTTCCTATCTGTGGCTCTCCGACGAGGAGGACGGCGAGATCGATCATTACCTGTGCGTGCACCGCGAGGCTTCGTTCCCGATGGAGGCTTACAGAGCCGCTATGGATAAGATAATCGAATACAGGAAGCAGTATTGGAGCATTGATTCCGCGCTGACGGAGGGCGAGGAGGAAAACCTCGGCTGGCAGCCGATAATGGGCTTCTGCGGCGAGGATTGGTTCGTGCTTCCCGATTGGGAGGTCGTGATGAACCGCCAGGTCCACACGATTTGGCGCACGGACGACGGCGAGCATTATTACGAGTTCGGCGCGAAAAACGGCGAGCTCGGCGAGCTGACCGACGCGCTGATCGTTTCGGACAAGGTCGGCTATCTCTGCTGCACCGGCTGGGATTATGAGGACGGCTGCGGCTTCAGGGTATTCGTCACGCGCGACGGCGGTAAGACCTGGGAATCGCTCGGGCTCGAAGTGCCGGCGGAATACAGCGGGTTTGAGAACTCGTTTGCCTTTGCGCCGGTGTTTGACGGCGAAAACGGCGTGCTTGCGGTAAGGCTGAATTATGACGGAGACAGAACTGAGATCGTTCTTTTCAAAACGACCGACGGCGGCGCGACCTGGTCCTGCGCCGAAAAATGACTTGCGGCTCCTTTCGTTCGATCCATACTCTTAAATATAGCGAAAAGCCCCCTTGGGACAGATCCCAAGCGGGGCTTTTCCGGTAAGGAGGGAACGTTTAAGAGGTGAAGTTCCTTATATTATTCGAACGGCCGGTATTCCAGAAGGTCGCCCGGCTGGCAGTTGAGCGCGTCGCACAGCTTTATCAGGGTGGAGACCTTTATCGCCTTCGCCTTGCCGTTCTTTAATATCGATATGTTCGAGATGGTTATGCCCACCCTGTCGGCAAGCTCGCCCACCTTCATCTTGCGTTTGGCGAGCATCACGTCGATATTGAAGACCATTTCGCCGGGGAGCTCCAACAGCTCCTCCGCATCGTTAAAAAGTTCCTTGCTCATGGGCTTTTCCTCAAATAGTCAGGTCGCACTGTTCCTTGAGCGCCGCCGCCTTGTAGGCGTAATGCGAGAGCGCCGCCGCGATCACGGTGACGACCGCGCCCGCGATGCAGGTTATCATCGAGAATATCATAACGCCGGGATGGCTCATGTTCCTGAAAAGGAAGATGATATTGCCGATGAAGAAATACGCGGTGTCCGCCGCGGCGAGTATGGAGATGACGCCCATCAGCTTTGCGTTCGCGCGGCAGAAGGAGCGGTTTTTCATTATATTGACCGCGATCACGACCGATATGACGAGCGCCGCCGCGACCGGGAGCGCCGTGCCGAGTATGAATATGAGCCACGGCTTGTAAAGGTACATGAATTCGCCGTTGTTCTGCGAGGCGAGATCCATACCGAGCTCCGGCACGATCACGCAGTAGACCAGCGCCGCGCACGCCGCCACGCCGACTATCACGAAAAGAAGCATTATCGCAAGCGTTTTTTGTTTCATTCATAGCCTCCTGAAGCTTTCGTTGGGTACATCATACCACACAACAAGGGCGTTGTCAACAACTTTTTATCGTGATGCGATAAAGAACCTACGGCTGCCGGGACGGGGTTAAGCCGCCGGTTACCCGGGACCATCCATCCGTTCCCCTTGACAGGGGAGGTTTTTTTTACTATGATATATAGGCAAAAAATCCCAAGGAGGATAAATATGGACATTACAATCGGAACAACCATTCACGGCTTCAGGGTCGAGCGCGTGCGCGAATCGGCGCAGCTCGGCGGCAGGCTCGTCGAGATGAGGCACGAGAAGGTCGGCACCCAGCTCGTCTGGGTCGACAACGGCGATAAGAACAAGCTTTTCTGCGTGGGCTTCAAGACCCTGCCTGAGGATTCGACCGGCGTATTCCACATCCTTGAGCATTCTGTACTCTGCGGATCCGAAAAGTACCCCGTCAAGGAGCCCTTCGTCGATCTTTTGAAGAGCTCCATGAATACCTTCCTCAACGCGATGACCTTCCCGGACAAGACCATCTACCCCGTTTCGAGCAGGAACGTGCGCGATTATCTCAATCTTACCGAGGTGTATCTTGACGCGGTATTCGCGCCGCGCTGCGTGATCGATCCCAACGCCTTCCGTCAGGAGGGCTGGCGCCTGGAGCTGGACGACAGCGGCAAGCCCTACATAAACGGCGTCGTTTACAACGAGATGAAGGGCGCCACCTCCGGCATCGACGACATACTTGAGGAGGGCTTGACCGCGCTCCTCTTCCCCGACAACTGCTACGGCTTCAATTCCGGCGGCGATCCCGTGCATATCCCCGAGCTCACCTATGATATGTACAAGGCGATGTACCGCAAGTACTATCATCCCTCCAACGCGAGGGTGTTCCTCGACGGCGACGTGCCCCTTGACGAGACGCTTGCTCTGATCGACTCCTACGTTTCCCGCTCCGAAAGGCAGGAAGCCCTGCACGAGATCCCCGTTCAGGCGCCCCGCCATGCCGAGAACACCGTTTATTACGAGATCGGCGCCGGCGATCCCACTCAGAACCGCTCGATGGTCGCCTATGCGAGGACCATCGGAACCTGGGCTCAGAAGCGCCGCCTCATGATGGCGGACGTTCTGTGCAGCCTGCTTGCCGACACCAACGAGGCGCCCTTAAAGCGCGCGTTCCTCGAGGCGGGTCTCGGCGAGGACGTGGAGCTGACCATGCAGGACGGCATTGCACAGGCGATGCTTTCCCTTACCGTGCGCAATACCGAGGCGGATAAGGCGGGCGCCATCCGCGAAAAGGCGGAGGAGGTCGTCTCCTCGCTCCTTGAAAAAGGACTCGACAAGGAGCTCCTTACCGCGCACCTCAACCGCTTCGCGTTCAGGCTCAAGGATATGGAGGAGCCCGCGGGTCTCATCCGCTGCATCATGAGCTATCAGAGCTCGCTTTACGGCGGCGATCCGATGCTCTATCTCGAGCATGACGAGGATATCGCATTCCTGCGCGGCGAGATCGAGAACGGCGGCTTCGACAAGCTCCTTAAGGAGCTCTTCGATTTCGACAATATGTGCCTTCTGAAGGTGCTGCCCTCCGCCGAGCACGGCGAGAAGCTCCGCCGCGAGGAAGCGGAGCGCGCCGCGGCGATCTACGCCGGACTTACCGACGCCGAGAAGGAGGAGCTCAAGGCGGCGAACGACCGTCTGCACGCATGGCAGGATAATCCCGACGATCCCGCGGACACCGCGAAGCTGCCCGTGCTGCCCCTCTCCGAGGTCAGCCCGGAGCCCATGTTCACTCCGACCAGGCTCTGCGGCAAAAAGGGCTTCCCCGTGATGTATCACGAGCTTGCCACGCATGGCATCACCCACATCAATCTGTACTTCAATATCTCGGATCTTTCCGTCAGGGAGCTTTCCGCCGCCGGCATCATGACCGCGCTTATGACCAAGCTCCCCACGAAGAGCCATACCGCTTCGGAGCTGCAGAAGCTCATCAAGACCTATATCGGCCGCATCAATTTCGAGATCAAGGCGTCCATGCACAGACCCGACGCCTGCACCCCGTATTTCGCCGTCTCCTGCGACGTGCTGGATGAGAACCTCGAACAGGCGGAAGACCTGCTCCGCGAGATACTTACCGAGACCGTCTTCGACGGAAAGGACCGCATAAAGGAGAACGTGCTCCAGCTCGACGAAATGACGAGGCAGCGCGCCATTATGGCGGGTCACATGATGGGCGTCGCCGCGGTCTCGA
>DGHD01000044.1:17094-22762 GCA_002392505.1 Christensenella sp. UBA3857
GGTCTCGAGCCATTATCTTTCCTCCGGCGTCGTGACCGAGGCTACCCGCGGCTACACCTACCGCGAATACATCAAGGAGCTTGCGAAGAACTTTGACGCCGCGGCGGACGAGGCGATCGCCGTTATGGAGAAGATCCGTGACGAAAGCATCGTCAAGGCGCGCATGACCGTCGGTCTCACCGCGACGGAGAAGCCCTGCCTTTGCAGGCTTGCCGACGCGCTTCCCGAAGGGACTCCCGCTCCCGCCGAGGTGCATTACGACAGCCCCGTGCCCGAGAAGTTCGGCGTACGCATACCCGCCCAGGCGAGCTTCGCCGAGAAGGGCATTATCGTTCCCGACATGGACGGCAGCATGAAGGTCGCCTCCAACATAATCGGTCTCGCGTTCCTGTGGAACCGCGTGCGCGTACAGGGCGGCGCTTACGGCGTCGGTCTCAACGTGAGCGACCGCGGCGTGATCTGCCACTATTCCTACCGCGATCCCTCCCCNNGCGTGAAGGGCGGGGCCTACGGCGTCGCCTTCCAGGTTTTCGATGCGGGCAGCGTGACCTTCTATTCCTACCGCGATCCCTCCCCCGCGAGGAGCATCGGCGTTTACGGCGAGGAAGCCGATTTCATCACCGCCTTTGCCGAGAGCGGCGAGGATCTTACCAAGTTCGTGATCTCCGCCATAGGGCGCACCGAGCCCCTTAACTCCCCCGCCGAGGAGGGCGCCGCCGCCGATATGTACATGCTCGACGGCAAAACGTTCGAGGACGCGAAGAAGCTCCGCACACAGATGCTCTCGACCGACATGGAGAAGCTCAAGGCGCTCCGTCCCGCGCTGAACGCCTGCGCCGAAAAGGGCTGCGTATGCGTGGTCGGCTGCGATTCCGCGCTTGCGGAATTCGGCGATATGCCCATATTCGATATGTAAGGAAGGGCTTTTGAGCACCATGAAAAACTTCGTGCTTACCCGTGAGACGCCCATGCTTCGGGCGGCCCGCGAAAGAAAAAAGGGGTTCATTCCCATACTTGAGGTGCTGATATTCTTCGCGGTCCTTATTGTCGCCTCGACGGCGGAGGGCATACCAACGGCCCTCGTTTCAGGCGGACACATCATAAAGGCCGCGACGAGCGATCCCGCCTTTATGGAGCGCGCGCAGGAGCTCATAGCCGCAGGCGACATCACGGGCTACGTCGGTATGATCAGGGGACTCATCGAAACGCTGCCCTCGTGGATTACGATAGTTAATCTCTTCGCCACGGTGCTGCTGACGGTCGTCGTGATACTCTTCTGCCGCGTGATACAGAAGCGCAGCCTCTATTCGATGGGGCTCGGCAAACGGCGCGCTGTGACCGAGTACCTTCTCGGCACGGCGGTCGGGATCGTCATGATCTCGGCGACGGCGCTCCTGGGCGTCGCGTTCGGCGCGATAAAGCTCTCGTTCACCAAATTCAACGCGGGGCTGTTCATACTCTTCATGCTCGGATATTTCTTCCAGGGCATGAGCGAAGAAGTCCTCTGCCGCGGCTATCTGATGATCTCCATCACGCGCCGAAACAAGGTGTGGCGCGCGGTGCTTGTAAGCTCGCTCGTGTTCTCGCTGCTGCACGTTTTTAATCCCGGCTTCGGCATTCTGCCGTTCGTCAACATACTGCTCTGCGGCGCGGTGTTCGGCGTCTACGCCCTCAAGAGGAACAGCCTTTGGGGCGCGTGCGCCATGCACAGCTTCTGGAATTTCTTCCAGGGCAATTTCTTCGGCATAAGCGTCAGCGGCACCGGCGCCGGCGAAAACGCGAGCGTAATGCACGCCGAAATGCTCGACGCGCCGAAGCTCCTTACCGGCGGCGATTTCGGCATCGAGGGCAGCATTGCGACCACGATCGTTATGGTCGCCGCGCTCCTGATAGTGCTCTTCGTGCTTCCGCAGCGAAAGGAAGCGTGAGAAATCACACCGAAAAAACCGGTCGGAGTTTCCGACCGGTTTTTAATTTACGTTTGTCAGTTTTTATCTATCCACGGCGTGCCGCAGTATTCGCAGGCGGCTCCCTTGAATTTTGCGCCGCAGCCGGGGCACTCGTGCCACTCCTCCGTTACGAAGGGCTTTTTGTCGAGGCGCCTCTTGAAATCAACGAATTTGGTGCCCTTCCTGATGAGCGTTCCCTCGTCCCTTTCGACCATACGGCCGTACTGCTTGCCGTTGACCCTGAACTCCGCCCTTTCGCCGTCGGCAAGCTCGAAGGTAACGAAATACTCCGTGCCGCCGTTGTCTCCGCCGAAGACCTGGAAGCGCTTTGAAACGATCACGGCTGCGACCTCCTGCTGAGGAACGCGGCTGTTGGACTCCTCCTCGATGATCCCTCTGATAAGATTGTAGATCGCGAAACCGCCGCTGCTCATTTCTTTCACCGTGAACGCGGGCATATCATGCGTAAAAAGCCCGCCGTTCGCTCCTTTCGTATATTTTATTATACCGTGCTTACGCAGCGATTCAATATAGAGACCGTAAAGAATTGTAAAATCCTTGTAATATCAGTTCCCGCTGAAGCTGAAGAATATCACCCTGCCGGCGGCGGTGGTGTAATCGAGCGTGATATCCGCGGGGATGCTGCCGCCGAAGAACGCCTCGACGGTCATGCCCGCGTCGTCAGTAAGGATATAGACGTCGGCGGTCTTATATCCGCTCGACTCCGGCATATCGAAAGTGCCGCCCGTCAGATACCCGTAGCGGGCGCTCTGACCGCCGCTTACGAGAACATAAGCGCCGTTCTCGAACTTGAGGAGCATATCCTCCGTCCCGCCCGCGCGGGCGTTCAGTATCCTGACCTGAGCGTTCATTTTTGCCCTGGTCTTTGCATAAAAATAGTTCCAGTTGAAGGCGCCGCGAGTGAATACGCCGTTTTCGAAGCAGACGGCGTTTTCATCCGCGATATCGACGGGCGCGGGCGTTGAAGCCGCGTCCTGAGTGGAGACCGGCGCAGTGAGCGCCGGCTCGTCCGAACCGATGGGAACTATGTCCTCGTCCACATTGCCCCTGCCGCTGCAGCCGGCCGCAAAAAGCATACTCGCAGCCGCCAGGATGCAGATCATTTTCTTCATAAACCGATTATCTCCTTCCCCCTTGAAAGGGAGCTTGTTATTGTGCCGAACGGCAAACCGTCCTTTGTTTGCCGTATTAAAATAGATTATCACATCCTGCGGCGCTTGTCAACTTTTCTTTGCGCCGACGCGGGAACGTACACAAAAAATTAATTTATTTTATGATAATTATGTGGATTATCTTATATTTATATGATATAATAGACTGAATCACCTGAAAAGGTGGAAAATCAACAAGAGGAGATCGTTAAATGAAAAGGACTTTCATGAAGCTGATCGCGGTATTCATCGCCGTGATCATGATCGCAGGCATGGTCCCCATGCTCGCAATGGCCGAAGCAGTCTCCAAGGCTGCTGAAAACAAAGAGTCTAAGCCGGCTCCCAACGGATATATCAACACCGGCATGCACGGCGCGCGCGCGATTTCCACCGCCTACGAAAACGGCGATATGGAGACCTATTACCGCCTTACCGGCAGGAAACGCGACACGCTCCCTTCCTCCTGGGACAGCCGCAATTATAACTGGATCACATCCGTCAAGAACCAGGGCTCCTACGGTTCCTGCTGGGCGCATGCGGCCATGGGCAGCGTAGAGGCTTATATGATCAAGGAAGGCGTTAAGGTCGGCACCGGCGCCGCCGCCACGACGAGCCTCAACCTTTCGGAAACTCAGCACTGCTTCTTCAATTTCTCCAACGCATACGACTCCGAGGGCATGCTGTCGGGCGACAGCGCTCACGCTACTGCAAGCGACGCACAGAACGGCCTTAACTGCGGCGGCAACGGCGAAATGTCCGCTTACACCCTGCAGCGTTGGTGCGGCGCGGCCTCCGAGTCCACCTCTGCCCTGGCTTACAGCAAAGTCAGCACAGTCGCTTCGAGCGGTCTCGACAGCCAGTATTCTTACCAGTATAACGTCTGCCATGTTCAGAACTCAGTGTGGATCCCCGCCACCAACATTGACGCCGTAAAGCAAGCTATAATGGATTACGGCGCCGGCAACATCAGCTACTATGCAGGCAACAGCAACTATACATATAACTGCACGATCGACACCTCCAGTCAGGACAGCAGCAGCCATAAGTGGGCGAACCACGCCATCACCCTCGTAGGCTGGGACGATTCGATCGCGGCTTCCAAGTTCTCCCCGAACAAGCCCTCCGGCAACGGCGCATGGCTCTGCAGGAACAGCTGGGGCACCAGTTACTTCAACCAGGGCTATATGTGGATCTCCTATGAGGACACCTCTGTTCTCGAGGGTTATATCTACTTCTACGATGCTGAGTCCATCGACAACTACGATCACAACTATCAGTATGACGGCAGCTGCAACGTAGTCACCTTCGGCGTAGGCAATCGCGTCGGTTTCGCCAACGACACCAAGGTCGCTAACGTCTTCACCGCAAAAGGAAGCGAAATGCTCCGCGCTGTCGCGCTCTGCAACTGGGACGAGGCGCTGACCTACACGCTTGAGATCTATAAGAATCCCACCACAGGCAATCCTTCGAGCGGCACCCTGATGACCACGCAGACCGGCACTCTGACCTATTCCGGCTATTATACCATCCCGTTGGATAATCCGGTAATCTTGGCTGAAGGCGACACTTTCTCGGTCGTCTTCACTCAGAATGTCCCGGTCGCCGATGACAGCGGCAAATACGTTCACACCCCCTACGATTCCACCTTCAATGATACCAGCCTCGTTTCCTGGTGCACCTGGACCCACGCCAATCACGGCAACACCTCTTATTACAAAGAGCCCAACGGTTCCTGGACCGACTGCCCCGATAACGGTGACTACCGCATCAAGGCGTATACCGACGATTACGAGAACACCTACACCGTCACCGCGGTATCCAACAACACCAGCTACGGTACCGTCTCCGTGACCGGCACCGTCATCACCGCGACCCCCGCGGCGGGCTACTATGTGGAGAGCTGCACCGTCACCGCCGGTACCGCCACCTACACCATCAACGGCAACACCATCAACGTATCTCCGTCCTCCGACTGCACCATCAGGGTCAACTTCGCGCCGAAGCCCCAGTACACGGTAAGCTTCATCGCCTGCAGCAGCTCCGTCGGCAGCCAGACCGCTTACGCTAACGATCAGATCACCCTGCCCGCCACCTGCAGCGTCACCGCCGAAGGCTGGACGTTCGCCGGCTGGGTAGAGAACAAGGTAGCCGAGACCACCACTAAGCCCACCTTCTACAATCCGGGCGCAGCCTACACCGTGACCGCCAACGCCACGCTGTACGCTCTGTACACCAAGGTGGAGAGCACCGGCGGCGATATCGTCTATCAGCTTGCCGATACCCTTGAGGTCGGCGGCAAGTACGCCATCACCATCGGCAACTACGCCGTAGGCAACACCGTTTACAACACCAGCCTCAACCATTACGTCACCTCTCAGTCCGTCACGATCAACGACACCACCAACACGCTGACCGTCGCGAGCTCCGTTGACGTCAACACGATCCTCTATGAGATCGAGTCCGGCAGCGACTCCGCAGGCTGGGTATTCAAGAACGTCGCAAACGGCAAGTACCTCTGCCTTGGCTCCGACGAGTACCTCATCGTAG
>DGHD01000016.1:0-238 GCA_002392505.1 Christensenella sp. UBA3857
AAGGTTATAACTACGAGGACGCGGTCCTTATCAGCGAGAAGCTCGTCAAGGAGGACGTTTACACCTCCATCCACATCGAGGAGCATGAGACCGAAGCGCGCGACACCAAGCTCGGCGCCGAGGAGATCACAAGGGATATCCCCAACGTCGGCGACGACGCGCTCAAGGATCTCGATGACGAGGGTATCATCAGGATCGGCGCGGAAGTCCGCTCCGGCGACATTCTCGTCGGCAAGGT
>DGHD01000016.1:316-2683 GCA_002392505.1 Christensenella sp. UBA3857
AGCTCACCGCAGAGGAGCGCCTGCTCCGCGCGATATTCGGCGAGAAGGCGCGCGAGGTCAGGGATACCTCCCTCCGCGTGCCCCACGGCGAGGACGGCATCGTAGTCGACGTCCGCGTATTCACCAGAGAAAACAAGGATGAGCTCTCCCCCGGAGTACATAAGCTCGTCCGCGTATACATCGCTCAGAAGAGAAAGATCTCCGTGGGCGACAAGATGGCGGGCCGCCACGGCAACAAGGGCGTTATCTCGAGGATACTCCCCGAGGAGGATATGCCCTTCCTGCCCGACGGAACTCCCCTTCAGATAGTGCTTAACCCGCTCGGCGTTCCCTCCCGAATGAACATCGGCCAGATACTCGAGCTGCATCTCGGCAAAGCCGCGAAGGCGCTGGGCTGGAACATCGCCACCCCCGTTCTCGACGGTGCGACCGAGGAGGATATCAAAGCGCTGCTTGCCCTTTCCAATAAGGACAACAAGCCCGCGCAGGAGCTCTTGAGCGAGTATGACGGCAACGCCGAAAAGCTCATGCAGGCAGCCGCGCAGGACGAAGCCGTTAAGGCGCGCCTCTACGAATGCTCCAAGTACGAGGACGGCAAGACCGTGCTCTACGACGGCAGGAGCGGCGAGCCCTTCGAGAACAGGATCTCGGTCGGCTATATGTATTACCTCAAGCTGTTCCACCTTGTCGACGACAAGATCCACGCAAGGAGCACCGGTCCGTACTCCCTCGTCACGCAGCAGCCTCTCGGCGGTAAAGCCCAGTTCGGCGGTCAGCGCTTCGGCGAGATGGAGGTTTGGGCGCTCGAAGCCTACGGCGCGGCAAACACCCTGCAGGAGATACTTACAGTCAAGTCCGATGACGTCGTCGGCCGCGTAAAGACCTACGAAGCCATCGTCAAGGGCGAGAACGTACCCGAGCCCGGCGTGCCCGAGAGCTTCAAGGTGCTTATCAAGGAACTGCAGTCCCTCGGTCTTGACATCAAGGTCCTTGCCGAGAACAAGGAGGAGATCAAGATCTCCGAAGTCTATGACGACGATGAGGATACCGCTCCTCTCGAGGTGCGCATAGACGGCCGCGAGGATGACCGCAAGGAAGAGAACTTCGGCCTGTTCGACGATGCCGAGGACGAGCTCGAAGGCGATGACGACTTTGAGGACGACTTCGGTGATGAGTTCGATGACGATTTCGGCGACGAAGAGGAAGAGGACGATGAGTTCGACGACTTCGGCGATGAGGACGACCTCGATATAGAGCCCACTGACGAGGAGCTCATGAACGAGGAACAGTCCGAGGACTGAAACGGAACGAACTTGCCCACTTAAAGTCAGAAGGGAGAATTCAAATTGTTTGAGCTTACCAATTTCGATGCTATTCAGATAGGGCTCGCATCGCCCGAGAAGATAAGGGAATGGTCACACGGTGAGGTCAAAAAGCCCGAGACCATCAATTACAGGACCTTAAAGCCCGAGCGCGACGGTCTGTTCTGCGAGCGCATATTCGGGCCGACCAAGGATTGGGAGTGCCATTGCGGCAGGTATAAGCGCATCCGCTACAAGGGCGTCGTCTGCGAAAAGTGCGGCGTCGAAGTCACCCGCGCGAAGGTCCGCCGCGAGCGTATGGGTCATATAGAGCTTGCCGCTCCCGTGTCCCATATCTGGTATTTCAAGGGGATCCCCTGCCGCATGAAGATGCTGCTGGACATGAACCCGAAGGATCTTGAGAGGATACTCTACTTCGCGTCCTTCGTCGTTACCGATCCCGGAAAGACCACCTTCCAGCATAAGCAGCTTTTGACCGATAAGGAGTACCGCGACGCGCAGGCGGAGTACGGTCCCAAGTCCTTCCGTGCCGGCATGGGCGCGGAGGCGATCAAGGAGCTTTTGAAGCAGATCGACCTCGAAAAGCTCGAGAAGGAGCTTCGCGAGGAGGTCGACAATTCCTCCGGTCAGAAGCGCACCAACGCCATAAAGCGTCTTGAAGTAGTTGAGGCGTTCATAAAGAGCGGCAATAAGCCCGAGTGGATAATCATGGACGTTATCCCCGTCATTCCGCCGGATCTTCGCCCGATGGTCCAGCTGGACGGCGGCAGGTTCGCGACGAGCGACCTTAACGATCTTTACCGCCGCGTCATCAACAGGAACAACCGCTTAAAGAGGCTGCTCGAGCTCCGCGCTCCCGACATCATTGTCAGGAACGAGAAGCGCATGCTCCAGGAAGCGGTCGACGCCCTTATCGATAACGGCCGCCGCGGGCGCGCCGTCACCGGCCCCGGCAACAGGCCCCTGAAGAGCCTTTCCGATATGCTCCGCGGCAAGCAGGGCAGGTTCCGTCAGAACCTCCTCGGCAAGCGCGTCGACTATTCCG
>DGHD01000016.1:2746-5342 GCA_002392505.1 Christensenella sp. UBA3857
CGTTCCGTTATCGTCGTCGGTCCCGACCTCAAGATGTACCAGTGCGGTCTTCCCAAGGAGATGGCGCTCGAGCTCTTCAAGCCCTTCGTAATGAAGAAGCTTACCGAGAAGGGCTACGCACACAACATCAAGTCCGCCAAGCGCATGGTCGAGAGGGTCCGTCCCGAGGTTTGGGACGTGCTCGAAGGCGTCATCAAGGATCATCCCGTGCTCCTGAACCGCGCTCCCACGCTGCACCGCCTCGGCATCCAGGCTTTCGAGCCCGTTCTTGTCGAGGGCCGCGCGCTCAAGCTCCATCCGCTCGCCTGCACCGCGTACAACGCGGACTTCGACGGCGACCAGATGGCGGTCCACGTGCCCCTTTCCGTAGAGGCGCAGGCGGAGGCGAGGTTCCTTATGCTCGCCGCCAACAATATTTTGAAGCCCCAGGACGGCAAACCCGTCGTATGTCCCACCCAGGACATGGTCATGGGCTGCTACTACCTTACGCTCCGTTCCGACGAGCTCAATGAGTGGACCCGCAAGTCCGTTGCCGAAATGCTCATGAAGCATTCCGAGGCGGGCGAGGTCAACGTCAACAAGGCCGTCAACGCCGCATTCTCCAATGAGGAGCTCACCGCCCTCTTTGCCGCTCCCGATTATGAGGAAGCGCTCGGCAATAAGGTCACCGAGCTCGTTGCGGAGGCGTCCTGCGTGGGTTACGCGGGCGAGGATATCGTCGCCTTCATGATGAACCCCACGCTCCGCCGCATCCATCTGGGCGAGGGCAGGGCGTTCTCCTCCGAGGAGGAAGCGCTCATGGCGTACCAGACCGGCTCTCTGTCGCTCCACGCGCTCGTCAAGATCCGCATCGAGCGTGAGTTCGAGGGCGAGAAGTACAGGAAGGTCATCAAGACCAGCATCGGCCGTCTGATATTCAACAACGCGCTGCCTCAGGATCTCGGCTTCGTTAAGAGCCGCAGCACCGTGGACGATATGTTCAAGCTCGAGGTGGATAAGCTCGTCGTCAAGAAGGATATCGGCAAGATCGTCGATTACTGCTACCGCAAGCACGGCCCCACGATCACCAGCCAGGTGCTCGACAGGGTGAAGAAGCTCGGCTTCTCCTACTCCACCAGGGGCGGCATCACGGTCGGCTTCCAGGATATCACCGTTCCCGAAGAGAAGAAGGCCCTGCTCGCTGCGGCGGACGCGGCGTGCGCCGAGATCGACGAGATCTATCGCGAGGGTCTCCTCTCCAAGGAGGATCGCCGTAAGCGCGTCATTGCCGAGTGGGAAAAGACCACCGGCGAAGTCACCGACGCCCTTATGAGGAAGCTTTCTCCCATCAATCCCATCTACATGATGGCGAACTCCGGCGCCCGCGGATCCACGGCTCAGATCCGTCAGCTCGCGGGTATGCGCGGTCTTATGGCGGACCCCTCCGGTCAGACCATCGAGGTGCCTATCCGCGCCAACTTCCGTGAGGGACTTTCCGTTCTGGAGTTCTTCGTATCCTCCCACGGCGCGCGCAAGGGTCTTGCCGATACGGCGCTCCGTACCGCGGACTCCGGTTATCTTACCCGCCGTCTCGTAGACGTTTCCCATAACGTCATCGTGCGCGAGCAGGATTGCTTCGCAGAGCGCAACGAGCCCGTACGCGGCATGGTCGTCCGCCAGATCGGCGAGGGCGAAAAGCCCATCGAGCCCCTTGGCGACAGGATCCTCGGCCGCTACACCGTAAAGCCCATCTATCATCCCGAGACCGGCGAGCTCATCGTCGGCGGCAACGAGATGATAACCTATGAGATCAGGGATAAGATCATCGCCGCGGGCATCACCGAGGTCGAGATCCGCACCGTCTTCACCTGCCGCTGCGAGCACGGCGTCTGCACCAAGTGCTACGGCTCCAACCTCACCACCGGCAAGACCGTCGATATCGGCGAGGCAGTCGGCATCATCGCCGCGCAGGCGATCGGCGAGCCCGGTACGCAGCTCACCATGCGTACGTTCCACGCCGGCGGTATCGCAACGAGCGAGGATATCACCCAGGGTCTTCCCCGCGTAGAGGAGATCTTCGAGGCGCGCAAGCCCAAGGGTCTTGCCGTCATCACCGAGATCAACGGCACCGTCCAGCTCAAGAACGACGGCAAGAAGACCGAGGCCGTCATCTCCAACGACGAGCAGGAGGTCGAAAAGTACCTGATCCCCTTCGGCTCCAAGCTGAAGGTACACGACGGCGACGTCGTCGAAGCAGGCGACGAGCTCACAGAGGGCTCCGTCAACCCGCACGACATACTGAAGATAAAGGGCGTTAAGGGCGTTCAGGCGTACATGCTCCGCGAGGTCCAGTCCGTCTACCGTCTGCAGGGCGTTGAGATCAGCGATAAGCATATCGAGGTCATCATCCGCCAGATGCTCAGGAAGGTACAGGTCGAGGAGTCCGGCGATACCGATCTGTTACCCGGCGAGATAGTGGATATCTTCCGCTTCGAGTCCGAGAACGAGCGCATCGTCGAGCTCGGCGGCACTCCCGCCGTTGCGAAGCGCAAGCTCCTCGGCATCACCAAGTCCGCCCTCGCGACCGATTCGTTCCTGTCCGCCGCCTCCTTCCAGG
>DGHD01000016.1:5412-12771 GCA_002392505.1 Christensenella sp. UBA3857
CTCACCGAGGCCGCGATCAAGGGCAAGGTCGATCCGCTGGTCGGTCTTAAGGAGAACGTCATCCTCGGCAAGCTCATCCCCGCGGGCGTAGGCTTGAAGCGCTACCGCAACGTGGACGTTGCCGTAAAGGAAGAATAAACGGTTTATAAGCGTAAGGGTCGCCCTTCGGGGCGGCCCGAAGCATATCGGAAAACCCAAGAAAGGCATGGAAACAATATGGATCCTAACGAGATCAAGTATTCCGACGAGATCGAGAAGACGATAAATCAAAAGAATACCTCCTGCCCGCTTTACGGCACGGAGGAATGCTTTATGCTCAACTCCGAGAGCTGCTCGGAGTGCGCCGTCGCGTCTCTCAAGCCCGAAAAGCAGGAGAAGGCGGCGAACGCGCTTAAAAGGCTGCGCGAAGCGTCCCATCCGGAGGAGCTTTCAAAGCTCTACACGTCGGAGGAATGCCTCTTCTGCAAGGGGCACGCTCCCGAAAAGGCGGACGGCGTCGCTCTGTTCGATCTTAAAAAGCGCGACCCGGAGGGCGATTGGACGATCGCTCTCGGCAAGAGGAAGCTCAATCTCAAGGACGCGGATATGATACTCCCGCTCCAGGTCTCCTGCTGCAAGAAATGCCGCGCGCTGTACCGCGTTTACGACTATCTGCCCACCGTGACAGGGCTCGTCATCGCCGCCGCCGCGCTGATCGTGACGACTGCGTCCTCCGTGCATAAGGCGGCATACGCCGTCGCGCCGTGGTTCCCCGCCGCGCTGATGGCGTTGGGGTTCGCGGCCGCCGTGGGCGCCGCGTTCGCGCTCAAAGCGATCCTCGCCGGCGCGCTCAAAAAGCGCATGCACGTGAACGTCGGCGATATCCCCGAGATAAAAAAGCTCATGGACGAGGGCTGGCAGGAGGTCATGGACAATAAGCACGGCGTTTCCGCGATGGTATTCTCGAAGGAGCGCAGGAAGCACGGCGTCTGCTCCGCGGAATATCCCGAGGAAAAACCGGCAGCCGATCCCGGCGCGGAGCCCGTGCTGATGGGCATTTGGGCGGCCGACCCCTCCGAATGCGGACGAGTCCCCAAAGAAAAGCCCGAAGAGTAATATAAATTTCGGCATACCGCGGAGCTTTCCTGCGCGGCTGAAGTGAGGCTGCGCGAAAAGCTCCGCTTATTTCACGGCTCCACAAAATAATAAAGGACTTATGTGCCCATACAATTTCTTTGATTACAAATACAATATCGATAATTTCAGCTCCGATCTCTTCTGCCCGGCGCATATCGCGTATATCGTGCTCGTGTATGTTCTCGGGTTCGCCGTTTCGTTCCTTTTGAGAAAGACGAAGCGCGAAAGGATAACGGTGTTCCTTAAGGTGTTCTCCGTATTGATGGTGCTTTTCGAGCTGACCAAGATCTCGTGGGAGAGCTATTATGATATCACCACGGGGCGCGGCTTCAATTACGGCGGGCTCCTGCCCGTCTACACCTGCTCGCTGTTCATCTACACGCTGCTTTTTGCGGGCTGGAGCAGGGGGAGGGTCAGGGATATCGCACTCGCTTTCATCACAACTATCGGGCTTCTTTACGGCGCGATCGGCGTGGTCTACTGCAACGGGCTCAACTTCTACCCGTTCTGGACCTTCGGCGCGTTTTACTCGCTCTTTTTCCATGCCGCCATGTTCGTCACGGGCGTTTTCCTTTTGATGACGGGCTATAAAAAGCTCGGGTGGAAGGACGTGTTCCTTTCGTTCATACCGATAGCTTTGCTCGCGCTGATCGCGATACCGCTCGACTATGCCCTGAAGACGGATTACATGCTTATCTACAGCGGCGGCGGCGTCCCGATCTATGAGGATATCGCCCGGAAGCTCGGCGAAAAGGGCTTGAGGTTCATCTATACCGCGCTCATGCTCGTCACGCACTTGCCCCTTGCCGCCGCAGTCATAGGAGCATACAAGCTCATACGCCTCGCCTCGGCGAAATCAAGCCGGTGAAAACGGAATACCCGGGCGGATGCGCCCCTTCGGCGGAGCTTACGGCTCCGCTTTTTTTTATGGACAAAACGGGAGAGGTATGTTATCTTATTATGTGCCGCTTATTTCGTGCGGCAGGCAATAAAGCAATGAAAGGCATGGGTTTGGTATGTCGTTTATCAAAAGGTCATTGGCGCTCCTGATCGCCGCTCTGTTCGTTCTCGCGGTCGTTCCCGCCGTCTCGGCGGAGGGCGAAAGCACCCGCGGCACGCATTCGGGCGTAACATTGGATACGAGCTCGGTCGGCGGGTATGAGGGCGATTACGTCGTCATCTATAATCCGAGCGACTCGACTTATTCCTCCGCATCGACCGGCTCCCTCGCGGGGCTCATCGAAACGGAGGTCTACGGCAGCGTTTCTCCCGCGGGCGTCAAGCAGAACGCGGAGCGCGGACTGTACAGGCTGGACGCCGACGCCGAGGTGGAGGCTTCGGTCGCCGGTCAGCCCGTTCTCCCAAGAGAGGATTCGCGTGAGGAGTTCACCGTCGGCATGACGAGGAACTTCTATATCGCCAACTACAATCCCGCGGGCACGGGGTATCTCCAGTTCAAGCTCCTGTATCAGGGCGCGCACTGCAATATCTGGACCGTCACCGAAGCGGCGTATAAGCCCCTCGATCTGATCGACGAGAGCTTCGCTTCCGCCGCCGCGGAGGAGTTCGACGCAAAATTCGCGCTGATGACCAGCTCTTACGGCAGCTTCAACGACATGAACGGCGACGGCAGAGTCAACCTCATGTACTACAATATCGACGACGGCTGGACCTGGGGACAGGGCTACGTCGCCGGCTATTTCAGCAAGGGCGATTTCGAGAGCTACAATTATCTGCCCATGATCCATATCGACACCTATCCCGGCATACAGTACGTCAACGGCGAGGGCGTCACCAAGACCCATTTCGAGGATACCTTCGGCACGGTCGTGCACGAGTTCCAGCACTGCATCAACTATTCCGTGACCGGCGGCATGGCGACCTGGCTCAATGAGGCGTTCTCCGGCTCCGCGGAGGAGCTTTGCTATCCCGGCAGCGGTCTCTTCACCCGCATACAGGATTGGCACGATCACCGCTTCACAAGGGAAGAGCTTTCGTATCCGCCCACCGAGTACGCCTATAACTCCGGCTTCGGGCTCCACAAGGGCGGCTCCATCACCTCGTGGTCGAACGCCGAGGACGATATCTACGCCCGTTACGGTCTCGTAATGCTTTTCACCCAGTACCTTTCCACACGGTACGGCAGCACCACGATCTATAAGCAGATCATCGACGCGTGCCAGGGCAGCTCCGTCCCGAATTCCTATGACGCGATAACCGCAGGCACCGGCTGGACGCTCGATTCCGTCTTCGGCGGATTCTATACGAGCCTTACCGCCAACGACGCCGATTCCGGCTACGGCTTCCGCATGAGCGCGGGCTACGATCCCGATGAATTCTACGGGATAGAGGACCTTTACTCGCTGCTTTCGCCCGTAGTTTATACGAGCGGCGCCGCGGCGAACATCTATTCCGGCGGCTTCATCACGATAAAGCCAAAGAACGGCGTCTTCGTCCCGCCCTCCGGCGCTTCGTCGACCCTTCGCTACGTCGGTATCTCCTTCGGGAATATCCCGCTGGAGGGAGTTTCGCTCGCCCCGCAGACCACCGAGATGCTGATGGAACAGACCGCGCAGCTTACGCTCCGCCGCGAGCCCGCCGACGCCAACGATTTCGAGATAACCTGGTCGAGCTCCGACGAGAGCGTCGCTTTGGTCTCCGGCTCGAAGACCGGCTGCACCGTGACGAGCTCAAGCTTCGGCACGGCGATCATCACCGCGACCGCAAGGGATAACTCCACCGGCAGCGTTTACACGGCTTCCGCGCTCATAAAGGTCAAAAACGGCTACACCTACACAAGGTACGAGCCCGCGAACGAAGTGGAGCTCGGCGTTCCGTATCTCATCGGCTATGATACCGGCGACGGCGTGTATCTTATGATGAATTACAATCCCAACTGCGACAACACGTATTATCCCCGCTACTACAATTACCAGAACACCTATTACGCATACGGCGTAAAAGCCGTCGCCGACGGGGAGGGCAATATCACCGGCGTGGAGAACGCCGTCTATCCCGATGCGGCGATCGCCCATACCGAGTGGGTGTTCGAGAAGTATGACAACAACTATTACAAGATCCGTTCGGGCTTCGAGGGCGATTATTACCTCAGCGTTTACGCCGCAGGCAGCAGCTATTACGATCTTTACGCCCACACCTCCGGCAACAACAACAAGTGGAAGTGGAACTCCTCGACCGGCAGGCTCTATTACGAGGCGACCTCGTCCATGACCAAGTACGCCACGTTCGTCCCCTCCGTGGGCGAAAGGGAAGCGCTCTTCGGGGCGTACACGGCCGATTCGGCTCAGGCGGCGATAAAGCTCTATAAGAAGGTCACCAACACGGTCATAATCGAGGACGGCGATACGCATACCGTCACGTTCGTCGATTGGGACGGCACGGTCATAGACGTGCAGACCGTTGAGGACGGCGCATCCGCCGCCGCTCCCGCGGATCCCGTGCGTGAGGGCTATACCTTTATCGGCTGGGACACGGATTTCACGAACGTGCATGAGGACCTCATCGTCACGGCGCTCTATGAAGAAAATCAGCCCGAGCCGCTCCCGGGCGACGCGGACTGCAACGGCGTAGTCGATATGAGGGACGTCACCTTCCTTAACGCGTATCTGGTAAACTGCGGCTCCATGTCCGCACAGGGGCTCATAAACGCCAACGTGAACGGCGGCGAGCTCGACGCTTACGATTCTACCCTCATCGCAATGCTTGCGCTCGGGATACCCTTGGTAAGCTAATATAAAAACCGTGCGGGACGCTCCATGAAAGGAGCGTCCCGTTTTCGCATGTATCCCTATCGGCAGACCGGGTATAGCGTCATAAAAATTTAATAGAAAATATCCTATATTATGTAGACAAAGCGTCTGAATTGTGGTATATTGATATGGTACACCGAAAGGTGCAAATAAAGGGCAACGCCCTATCAAGTGAAAAGAAGGAGACCTTAAATGAAAAAGCTCAGATTGCTCACAGCCGCTCTTCTCGTGCTTTGCTTCATGATCTCGGTTGTTCCCGTATTCGCCGGTGAAGCCAAAACCGAAACTGCGGGCACTCGCAGCGTCCACGAGGGTATCACCATCGATACCGACGCGACCGGCGGTTACGAGGGCGACTACGTCGTCATCTACAACCCCGCCACATCCTCTTCCACGTCCTATTCCACCGGCACGATGACCGGTCTTATCGAGACCACGGTCAACGCAAACGTTGAGGGCCGCAAGTCCCTTGCCGAGTCCGACAAGCCCTTCTATAAGATCGACGTCGATCCTCAGCTCAGCGAGCTCGCGAAGACCGCCAAGATCGAGAAGCCCGTTCAGGAGGACACCCGCGCTTCCTACAGCGTGGGCGACACCAAGACCTTCAGCATCCTTTCCCAGTATTCGCCCACCGGCAGCGGCAGCGTGAAGTTCAAGTGCCTCTACGTCGGTCAGCACTGCTACATCTGGACGCCGAGTTCTTCCTCCAACAACACCTATCCTCTTGATACGATCGACTCTTCGTTCGCAGGCATGGCAGCCGCCGAGTTCGATTCCAAGTTCGATCTTATGCAGTCCTCGTTCGGCAACCATACCAACGGTTCCAACGGCGACGGCAAGCTCCATATGCTGTATTACAACATCAACGACGGCTGGGAGCCCGGCCAGGGTTATATTGCCGGCTTCTTCTATCAGGTGGATATCAGCAATAACGGTCTGCCCATACTGAATATCGATACCTATCCCGGCGTCTATTACAAGAATTCCTCCGGTACCGAGTATAAGAGGATGGACGATACCTACAACACCATGGTGCATGAGTATCAGCATCTTATCAACTACTCCAACACCAGCGGCATGAACTCCTGGCTCAACGAGTGCTTCTCCGCCGCCGCAGAGGAGATCTGCTATCCCGGCAGCTCCCTCGTAGGCCGCATCCAGTCCTGGGAGGGTTACTACTATTCCGACAACAACGACTGGCTCACCCCGCCTGCGGAGTTCCAGTATTCCTCCTCGAACAGCCTGCATACCGGTTACAGTATGTATGCGTGGAGCAACAGCCTTGACAATACCTCGCTGCTGACGCTCTATTCCCAGGTATCCTTCTTTGCTCAGTATCTGTTCACACGGTTCGGCAACTCCATCTATAAGCAGATATCCAGCAAGTATTCTTCCAGTGAGACCAGTGCTATCACCAGCGCGACCGGCGTAAACTGCGCCGATCTTGTAAGGGATTTCCGTGTTGCCGTTTTTGCCAACGCAACTCAGAACGACTATAACGGCATCTATGGCTTCAAGGTACAGGAAGGCTACGATCCCAGCACGTACCACGATGTACAGAGCCCCTACGATCTGCTCGCTCCCGTTATATTCACCGGCTCCTCCTGCTCCATCAAGGGCGGCGGCGCGATCTGCGTCAAGCCCGTGAACGGCGTTTACAATCCGCCGTCCGGCGCAAGCTCCAGCCTTAAGTATATCGGCATCACCATCACCCCCGCCGTGACCTACACCGTCACCGCGGTATCCAACAACACCAGCTACGGCACCGTCTCCGTAAACGGCACCGTCATCACCGCGTCCCCCGCGGCGGGCTACTATGTAGAGAGCTGCACCGTCACCTCCGGTACCGCCACCTACACCATCAACGGCAACACCATCAATGTAACTCCGTCCTCCGACTGCACCATCAGGGTCAACTTCGCGCCGAAGCCCCAGTACACGGTAAGCTTCATCGCCTGCAGCAGTCCCGTCGGCAGCCAGACCGCTTACGCTAACGATCAGATCACCCTGCCCGCCACCTGCAGCGTCACCGCCGAAGGCTGGACGTTCGCCGGCTGGGTAGAGAACAAGGTAGCCGAGACCACCACTAAGCCCACCTTCTACAATCCGGGCGCAGCCTACACCGTGACCGCCAACGCCACGCTGTACGCGCTGTACACCAAGGTGGAGAGCACCGGCGGCGATATCGTCTATCAGCTTGCCGATACCCTTGAGGTCGGCGGCAAGTACGCCATCACCATCGGCAACTACGCCGTAAGCAACACCGTTTACAACACCAGCCTCAACCATTACATCACCTCTCAGTCCGTCACGATCAACGACACCACCAACACGCTGACCGTCGCGAGCTCCGTGGACGTCAACACGATCCTCTATGAGATCGAGTCCGGCAGCGACTCCGCAGGCTGGGTATTCAAGAACGTCGCAAACGGCAAGTACCTCTGCCTCGGCTCCGACGAGTACCTCATCGTAG
>DGHD01000005.1:0-3011 GCA_002392505.1 Christensenella sp. UBA3857
GTTCCGCGCCTATCGCGGCGCGGGCGCCGGACTCCTCGAAATTTGCATGCATTTCTCGTCGTCCTTGCGGGCTCGCTTTGCTCGCCTGTGCGTGCGTCCTAATAACTTGTGTGCAGCTCGCTTTGCTCGCTTGGCGTGCGTCCTAAATGCTTGTATGCATTTTGCATTTGCTCGCTTTGCGTGCGTCCTTAAAGCTTGGGATGAAAACGAATTGCTAATTGCTAATTCCTAATTGCCGATCCTCTCACCTCCTCCCCCCTTCGCGGCATAAATTGAACAGGGGAGCGTTTCCCCTATCAAAATGAAGGAGGTCCCTGCCGGAAGACCGGCAGTAAAAACAATATGGCAACATTCAAAAACCAGGCGGCGCTGTCCTATAACGGCGCGACGACCGTCTCCAACACCGTGACGGGCGAGATCACGGGAGTGCTGACGGCGGCGAAAAACTCCCTTGCGGACAGTTATTTTGCGAATTCGCGGCTGACGTACATAATCAGCCTCATCAATTCGGGCGACGCGGCGCTGACCGACGTTACCGTGACGGACGATCTGGGCGAGTTCGAGCTCGGGGACGCCTCGTTCACTCCGCTTTCCTACGTTGAGGGGAGCGCGGCGTGCTTCGTCGACGGCGTGCTTTCGGCTCCTCCCGCGGTAAGCGCGGCGGACGGGCTGATATTCAGCGGCTTGACCGTCCCCGCGAACGGGAACACGCTGATCGTTTACGAGGCGGAGGCGAACGGCTATGCTCCGCTCGACGCGGGGAGCTGCATCACCAACACCGCGAACGTGACAGGCGCGCGCATCGGCTCCGCCGTGACTGCGAGCGAGACCGTGCCCGCCATGAGCGAGGCGATGCTTTCGATCGCGAAGTCGCTCTCTCCGCTCTCGGTCAACGAGAACGGCAGCCTGACCTACACATTCGTTATCGAGAACACCGGCTCCGCGCCCGCCGAGGGCGATCCCGGCCCAGTGCTGAGCGATACCTTCGACCCCGTCCTCACGGAGCTTACCGCGACGCTTAACGGCGCCGCGCTTAATGAGGGCGAGGGCTATACCTACGACGAGGCGACGGGCGAGTTCGAGACCATGCCCGGCGTGCTCTCGATCCCCGCCGCTTCCTATGCCCGCGGGAGCGACGGAAGCGTTACCGTTACGCCCGGCAAGGCCGTGCTGACCGTATCGGGTAAGCTCGGCTGATAAAAAAACCGCCGGGGCAGACGCCCCGGCGGTTTCGTTCCTTATTTCTTTTTGAATATTCCGAGTATGCCGCGCACGATGGATTTGCCTATCTCTCTGCCGACGGTGTTCGCGGCGGTGTTCGCCGCCTTGCCGAGAGCGGAATTCTTCTTGCGGGCGGCCTTCTTCTTTTCCTTTTCCTTCTGGGCTTTTTCCCGCTCCTTGCGCTCCTTTTCGCGCTCCTTCTCCTCGCGGGCGAGCTCCTTTTCGCGCTCCTTCTCCGCCTTGATGCGCTCCTTTTCCTCCTGCTCGAGGCGCTTCGCCTCCTCTTCCTTGGCGCGCTGCTCCTCCTCTATACGGTTCTGCTCTATCTTTTTGGCGTTGATTATCTCGTAAGCGGATTCGTTGTCCACGGCGACGTCGTACTTGCCGTAAAGATCGTCGGCATGGATCTCCGCCTCGCGGCGCTCGTCGTCTATCGCGCCCATCATGGACTGCGGCGGAAGCACCGTGACGCGCTGCGCTATGCCGGGACGGCCCTTTTCATCGAGGAAGCTGACCACCGCTTCGCCCGTGCCGAGCGCCATTATGGTCTCCTCCGTATCGAATTCGGGATTCACGCGGAAGGTCTGCGCCGCCGCCTTGATCGCCTTCTGCTCCGCGGGGGTGTAGGCGCGCAGGGCGTGCTGGACGCGGTTGCCGAGCTGTGCGAGTATCGGATCGGGTATGTCGGAGGGCTGCTGGGTGATGAAGTACACGCCGACGCCCTTCGAGCGGATGAGCTTTACCACCTGCTCGATATTGTCGCGCAGGGCTTTGGGCGCATCGTTGAACAGAAGATGCGCCTCGTCGAAGAAGAACACGAGCTTGGGCTTTTCGAGATCGCCCACCTCGGGCAGCTCCTCAAAGAGCTCCGCCAGAAGCCAGAGCATGAAGGTCGAGTAAAGCAGCGGCGAACGGTAGAGCTTCGCACAGTGGAAAATGTTGATGTAGCCCCTGCCCGATTCGTCGCAGCTCATCCAGTCGCGGATGTCGATATCCGGCTCGCCGAAGAAGATATTGCCGCCGGCGTCCTCAAGCTGCAGAAGCGCCCTCTGCACGGCGCCCGCGGACTGCTTGGAGATATTGCCGTACTCGTTCAGTATCTCGTCGGAATGCTCCGTCGCGTAGGCGACCATCGAGCGAAGGTCCTTAAGATCGGTAAGGAGCCAGCCCTTGTCGTCCGCAAGGCGGAAGACGATCGCCATAACGCCGGTCTGCGCCTCGGTAAGCCCGAGAAGACGCGAGATCAGCGTGGAGCCCATATCGGAAACGGTCGCCCTTACGGGATGCCCGCCCGCGCCGAAAACGTCCCAGAACCGGACGGGGAAGCTCTTCATGGGGAAGTCTTCCTCTTTTATGCCGAGGTTCCCGACGCGCTTTGCAATGGTATCGAAGTCGCCCGCCTTTACGCAGCCGGCGAGGTCGCCCTTAACGTCCGCAAGGAATACCGGAACGCCGAGCTCGGAAAAGCTCTCCGCCATGACCTTCAGCGTGATGGTCTTGCCCGTGCCGGTCGCGCCCGCGATAAGTCCGTGCCTGTTAGCCATATTCGGGAGGATCACACCGTCCGCGGTGCCCCTGCCCATGAGAATTTTGCCGTCATAAAGCATAGTAAAATACCCCGTTTCAAAGTATCACTTTTCAGTATATCATCGTGGAGTGAAAATGTCAATCGATGGAAGAAGAAGTGATCGGCTGTTTCGACTTTTACGGAGTCGGGAAGCCAAAGTTGATCGGAAGCATCCCTCATCCACCGACGGCTTGCGCCGTCGGTCCCCTGCCCCGGGGCGGAC
>DGHD01000005.1:3123-3454 GCA_002392505.1 Christensenella sp. UBA3857
CCGTCAATGAACCCCAAGGGAAGGCAGAAAAACCTGCGGGTAAAGCGAGATGCGCTCAAGTTTTTTAGGACGCACGCCAAGCGAGCAAAGCGAAAAGCACACAAGTTATTAGGACGCACGCACAGGCGAGCAGCGCGAGCCCGCAAGGACGACGAGAAATGCATGCAAATTTCGAGGAGTCCGGCGCCCGCGCCGCGAGAGGCGCGGAACTGCGATAAGCCAACATCGGAAAACCGCTCCTGCGAGACATTTCCAAGTTTGAATACACGATGTATCATTAGTGTTACGGAGTTGGGAAGCATAAGCTTATCGGAAGCATCCCTCATCCACC
>DGHD01000005.1:3535-3743 GCA_002392505.1 Christensenella sp. UBA3857
GTTCCTCGCGGTCCCCCTTCCCCTATGGGGAAGGCTGAATAGTCGGTAAGCATCCCAACCAAAAGGCTTCCCCCCTCGGTGGGGAAGCTCCGCGTAAGCGGTGATGAGGGGGTAATCTTTTCGGAAAATCCGGAGGATTTTCATCCGATCTTTTCAACTGTCACGGAGTCAGGAAGCAGAAGCTTGTCGGAAGCATCCCTCATCCACC
>DGHD01000055.1 GCA_002392505.1 Christensenella sp. UBA3857
CTCGGCGACGTCAACTGCGACGGCATTGTCGACATGAAGGACGTTACCGCTCTCAACGCTTACCTCATGAACTGCGGTGAGCTCTCCGCTGAAGGTCTTGCCAACGCCGACGTCAGCGGTGACGGCAATATCGATGCGTACGACTCCACGCTGATCGCCATGATCTCGCTTGGTCTCCAGCTTCCCACCGCATGATGACGTGAACTTCAAAAGCCCCGGATGCAAACGCATCCGGGGCTTTTTCGATTCAAATGATCATTGAGTATTGAAGGATCAGGGAAGCGGCGCTGCGTTCCTAAATATCTCCGCGGAGGAGGTACGCGGTGATCGCGGCGCATTCCCTCAGATAATCGTTCAGCGTGATGTACCACACGCCCTTTGCCGGGACGCCCTCGGCGCTTATGCCGAGCTTTGCGGCGACCCTTTCGGCGCGGAACACGTGGAACCTTGTGGTCACGAACACCACGCGCGCGCCGGAGCCGAGCCTTTCGTCGACTATCGCCTTCGAGAACTCGAAATTCTCCTGCGTGCTTTCGGAACGGTCCTCCTCGATCACCCGGTCGGGATCGACCCCGTGTGAAACGAGGTACTTCTTCATGACGGACGCCTCCGAAACGATCTCGTCCGGTCCCTGCCCGCCGCTCACTATCACGAGCGAATCGGGCGACTCCTTCAGATAATCGAGCGCCGCGTCGAGCCTGTATTTGAGCGTGAGCGAGGGATGATCGCCCCGTATGCCGCTGCCGAGGACTATCACCGCGTCCGCATTTGGGGCGGGGGAGGCGGAGCTTATGAGCATGAGCCCCGTCGTCACGGCGAACAGCACGCCGAACAGAAGATACGCGAGCGAAACGAGGAACGCCGCCGCGCGGAAGAGACGGCTCTTCCGTGAGAGCTTCACGAACAGCGGCAGGAACAGCCCTATCAGCAGGAGAGGCGCGCCGATGACGGCGGGCATTATCACGCCGAGATTGACGTAACATCTCGTCAGCACGAAGAGCGTATCGGCGATCAGCAGTCCGCCGGCAATTATCAGTACGATCCGCCAAAAGACGGAGTAAGGTCTTTTTTTAGCTGCTTTTTCCATGGATCCAGTATAGCAAAAGGCTTTCCATTTGTCAAACAGCCTTAAATTTCCATTCATAATTTGTCTTTTTTTGCTGTTGAATTAAACGCCGATTTGTGATACGATTAACATATAGAACAATGGAGGTGAGCAAATGATAGAGGTGCTGTTTGGCGGCAGGGGCGAAGGCATGTCGCGTGAGCTTTGCACTATGGCTAACGACAGGATGAAGGCTGCGAACGGAAGCATCGTTTTCATCGATAAGGACTCCAATCATATTTACGATCTCGACAGCGGTATCAGGCTTATCAACGCGGCGGATTACAATATCGACGGGCCCAAGATGTTCAGCGGCTTCATTTCCGGCATCGCGGCGCAGGATTTCGATATAGAGGCGATATTCGTCGCCAGCTTCATTAAAATAGTAAGGCACCCCGTCGGCTCGCTCGAGGGACTGTTCAAATTCTTCGAGTCGTTTTCACAGAGGACGGGCGCCGATCTGGTACTCGAGATCAACACTCCGGACGAGTGCCCCGATTACATAAAGGCATACGTAAAACAATAAAATACTTGACAAACGTTCGAAAAGTGATATAATATTATGCGGCATAAGGGAGACCTTAAGCCGCATATGTTTATTTAGAATTTATTTCGGCATTTTTTTCGGAGGAATTATGGACATTTTCGGTTTCATCCGCGAAACCATCCATGAGATCTCGGGTACTCCCGTTGAGAAGATCAAGCCCGAAAGCACCCCCAAGGAGCTTAACCTCGATCTTTTCGATATGCAGGATCTCGTGCTTGACGCGGAAAATGAGTTCGACGTCTGTCTTCCCGAGGAAGCCCGGATCGAAACGATCGGCGACCTTGCCAAGATGATCGACGCGGCGTAACAAAAGGAATGAAAAAAGGAGCGGTCATTGACCGCTCCTTTTGCTTACCTTAAATTATTTAACGTCCTTCTCGTCGAACGGATCGCCGCAGTTCGGGCAGAACTTGGGGGGATTCGTGGGATCGGCGGGCTCCCAGCCGCACTTGTCGCAGCGATAGAGGGGAGCGCCTTCGGGCTTGGGCTTGCCGCAGTTCATGCAGAACTTGCCGGGATTGACGGCGCCGCACTCGCAGGTCCAGCCGACGTTCTCACCGGGCTTCGCCTTGCCGCAGTTCATGCAGAATTTGCCGGTGTTGACGGTGCCGCATTCGCAGGTCCAGGATCCGGCGGGAGCGGGCTTCGCTTTGCCGCAGTTCTGGCAGAAATTGCCGGTGTTCTGCGCGCCGCAATCGCAGGTCCATGCGTTGGCGGCCGCCTGCTGTGCCTGCTGCGCCTGCTGTGCCTGCTGCATCTGATAGAGCCCCTGAACGTTGATACCGCCGGAGCCGCTCGCCGCGTTGAGACCGGCAAAGCCGAGGAATGCGCCGCCCTCGTTCTTGGCGGCGTCCTTCATTGCCTCCGCCTGAGCGGCGGTCAGGTGAGCGATCGCAAGGGAGGGATCCCTCAAAGCCGCCTGGGTCTGGAGCGCCTTGATCCTGTCCTCATCCGCCTTGTCGACGGTGACGGAGGATACGCCGAAGGATACGACGGAGATGCCCCTCAGATTGCCCCAAGTCTCGGAAAGCTCGGAGTTGAGGGCGTCCGCGATCTCCTTGGTGTGACCGGGCAGCGCGCTGTAACGGATGCCGTCGCCGAGGAGCGATACGTTGTATAGCGCGGGCTGGAGCGCGGTCATGAGCTCGGACTTGAGCTGACTGTCGATCCTGTCCCTGGTGAAGGTTTCGGTAAAGTTACCGGTAACGTTCTGGTAGAAGAGGATGGGGTTCGATATCTCGTAGGAATATTCGCCGAAGCACTTGATGGAAACGTCGGTCTCGAGATTGATGGACTTATCGACAACGTGGAAGGGGACGGGGTTGGTCGTACCGTACTTGTTGCCGTAGATCTCCTTCGTATTGAGGTAATAAACGCGCTGGTCCCTCGCAAGGCCGCCGCCGTGCTTGATCCTGTCCCAGATCTCCTTTAAGGTATCCTTCACGCTCTGACCGAATTTGCCGGCAAAGATGGAGGGGGAGGAGGACTTGTCAAAAATGTACTCGCCGGGCTCGGCGCACAGCTCTACGACCGTGCCCTGATCGACGATGATCATGCACTGACCGTCAGCAACAGCGATCCTCGAACCGTTGGAGATGACGTTGTCATCACCGTTGACGTTCTTCGAGCCCTTCGAAAGGCGCTTCTTGCCCTTGACGGCAAGCACGTTCTCAGGCAGAGCCTCGCAGTAGAAATACTCAAGCCAGCTGTCGCTCGCGACGTTCGAGATCGAATTGCCGACGGCGCCCGCCGCGGTAGAGATAGCCTGACCGATTGCTTTGATAAGACCCATTTTTATTTCTCCTTTCGGTTGAATACATAATATTCTGATTATATTATACGATTTAGCGCGGGAATTGTCAATGATAATTTGAAAGGAATGGGGAGGAGACCGGGAATCGTGAATCAGGAATTAGGGATTATCCCTCATCACACCGTGCACTGTGCATTCAAACCGCCGCAAACCAAACCAAAAGGCTTCCCGAAAGGGAAGCCTTAAACATCATTAATACCGGCTTTTCATTCATCCAAGCCCAGCTCCTGCGACACCTTGCGGAGCTCCATATTGAGCATGCGGATCTCCTTATCGTAGGGATTGGGCTTTTCGATCTCCTGCTCGAGCGCGGCTTTGTCGACGGCGAGATCCTCGAGCCGGCGCTTTGCGTCCTCGAGCTTTTTGGCTATCGAGTTGACGGCATTGTCGAATCTTTGCGCCTGTCCCTGCGGGCTGTCGCTGATCTCGACCTGGTAGGAGTTTTCGCCCTTCAGGAGGAACATCTTGTGAAGCCCGGACGGATCGTTTGCAAGGTAAACGGGGAACGAGCGGAACGAGCCAAGAAGCAGCGCGTCATGCGAGTAGGCGTTTTCGGAAACGAGCTCCAGAAGCCGTTCGCCCGCGTCGCGCCGTCTTGTGTACTCCTCGTCGCCGAGCGTAATAAGATAGCCCTCCTGCCTGGCGCCGGACGCTTCGAGATCCTTCTCAAGTTTAGCTATCGCGTCCTTCAGCCCGTTCTCGCGCTGGGGCATGGCAAGGAGCTGTTCGCGTGCGGAATCCTTCGCGCGCTCGATGCGCGAGCGGAGCGTCGCCTTCCTTTGTATCTCGGTCTCGAGCTCTATGCGCCGCTTTATGAGCGGGTTGCCGACGGCGAGGGATTTGACCTCGCTGTACGTGAGGACGACCTCGTCGACCTCGTCGCCGCTCCTGGAGGGGTGGTCGCCGTTGACGATCTGCGAGGTGAAGCGCTGTTTGTTTTCGAGCAGCTGCCACGAATACGCGTCGAAGGAGCCGTTCGTTATGTAGCGGTAGATGGAGACGGAATCGTTCCTGTTGCCCTGGCGGAGCATACGCCCCTCTCGCTGGGTGACGTCGGAGGGTCTCCACGGAATGTCGAGATGGTGCACCGCCCACAGCTTATCCTGCACGTTGGCGCCAATGCCGAGCTTGAAAGTCGACCCGATCAGTATCCTTACGTCGCCCCTCCTGACCTTGTTGAAGAGCGCGGTACGCATCGCGTCGTTCACGGCGTCGTGCACGAAGGCGATCTCCTTCGACGGGACGCCCATCCTGACGAGCTTATCCTTCATGTCGTCGTAGAGGTTGAAATCGTCCTTCGGCGTGGACTGGTCGAGGAACACGAGCTGCGTCACGGTCTTGTCCGAGCTCCATATCTCGAACACCTTCTGGGCGCAGGTGTTGACCTTCGAGGTGGGAAGATCCTCCGCGTATGGATCGACGAGCCGCATATCGAGCGCCGCCTTTCTGCCGTCCGTGGTGATCTTGAGCATATTGTCCTCCGTGCGGGCGACGAGACCGGATTTGACCCTTTCCGCGCGGACGGCAAGCTCCGAGATATAGTCGCGCAGCGCCTTCGACGCAGGCACGGTGCAGTTGACGTAATTGACGTTCGAGGGGAGCTTCTGCTCCTCGTCGCGGGTGAAGTGAAGATCCGCTATTTCGGAGAGCAGGAGCGACAGCTCCGGCAGATTGTGATAGCGGGAGAGCCTGCGCCTCAGGCGGTAGCCGACGCCGTTTGCCTCGACCTCGAATTCCTCTGTGACTTCGGAGAAGAGCTTGACCCAGTTGTCGAACTCGACGAGGTTCATCTCCGCCAGCCTTTCGTACGCCAAATAGAGGAGCATCGTGTAAAGATCGGAAACGGAGTTGGTGATGGGCGTGCCGGTTGCGAACACAACGCCGCGCCCGTCGTGATTGCGCTGTATGAAGCGCACCTTCGCCATGAGGTCGTCACAACGTTTGGAGCCCTTTGTATTGAGACCCGGCAGCGTGCCGTGCTTGGTCTCGATGCTGATGTTCTTGAAATTATGCGCCTCGTCGACGAACAGGGTGTCGATATCGAGGTCGTCGAAGCAGATCTCGCCCTCCGTGGCGGGGGCTTCGTTGTCCCAAAGCTTCTGCAGGCGGCGTTCTATCCTCGAGGAATAGCGGTTCAATACCATGTACGCGTCGTTATAAACGGCGTCCTGCATGGATATGGATATCTCCTTCATGCGGGAGACGAGCTCCATCTCGCGCTCGTGCTTCGAGAGGGGTATCAGCGAAAACGAGCCGTAGCCCATGATTATCGCGTCGCTGTCGCTTTCGATGACGCTCTTCAGTACCGCCTGACGCTTCTGCGGGGTGAAATCCTTCGGCTCGATGACGATGAGCTTCGCCTCGGGGTAGAGCTTCATGAACTCGGTATGCCACTGATCGAGTATGTTGTTCGGCACGACGAAAAGGTTCCGCTTCGATATGCCGGTGCGTTTAAGCTCCATCGCAGCGGCTGCCATGGCGTAGGTCTTGCCGGCACCGACCTGGTGCGCGAGGAGCGTGTTTTTGGAGTTGACTATCCTGCTCACGGCGGCAAGCTGATAATCCTGCAGCTTGATGTCGGGATTCTTGCCGGGGAGTATGAGGTTTTTGCCGTCGTAAATGCGGGGACGGATCGCGCCGAACGCCTCGTTATAGTGATTAAGAAGCCTTGAGCGCCGCGGCTCGTCCCTGAAGAGCCAGAGGGAGAATTTCTCCTCTATCATGCGCATGCGCTCCTGCGCGAGGAGCGTTTCCGCCTTGTTTATGCGGCGGACGGGCATGGCCTTGCCCTGCGCGTAGCCGGTGTCGTAAACGACGACCTCGCCGGAGTTCAACAGCCTTTCCATTATGTCGAAGGCGTTCATCCGCTCCGTGCCGTAGGTGAGGCGCGCCCTGGTGAACTGGGCGTAATTCTTTTTGCCGTGAATGATATAGTGATTCGCCGCCTTGACGTATTCGACGATGAGGCGGGGCTTTTTGCCGCCGACGGGCTTAATGCCGATCAGCGAGATAAGGAAATCGCGGTACACCCAGGCGGGTATCCACGGGCTGCCTATCGACGCCTTTATATCATCCGCGGGGACGAAGGGGGGCATTATCTTTTCGAGCGCCTTTATGTTCACGCTGTAATCGACCGTGAAGGGACGCTCCGGCGCGCCGAATTCATCCTCGCTCTTTTTGGCGCGCTTAGCCCGGTTGAGCTTTTTCAAAACGTTGCCGGAGAGGTATTCCGCCGCGGGCACGAGCTTGTCAAGCTCCGGATCGTAATAGACAAGCCCGACGAGCTTTGAATAGACCTCGCCGGAGGAAAGCCCCGTGCGTTCCGTGATGAGGCGAAGGTCGATCTTCCCGCGCAGAAAGAGCGAAAGCTCAAGCGCTTCCGCCGGCGATATCATGGCAGTTATGACTTCCTTTTCCAAAGCTCTACCTCACGAACGAACGGTGATTGCCGGACGGCTGTAAACCCCGCCCGGGAATTTAGAATTCTACCACAAAAAGTCAATTTTGTCAAGAGGTTTCGCGCCGATATGCACGCAAGTATTTAGGAAGCACGAATAAGCGAGCATGGTGAACGATATAATGCCTTGCGGCATTTCGATATAAACGCAGGCGTTTTCGATATACGCATTCGCGTTCGATATGCGCCAGAAGGCGCATGAAAGGTCCCTCATCCACCGCTCGTTCCTCGCGGTCCCC
>DGHD01000042.1 GCA_002392505.1 Christensenella sp. UBA3857
GTTCCTCGCGGTCCCCCTTCCCCCAAGGGAAGGCTGAATAGTCGGTAAGCATCCCAACCAAAAGGCTTCCCCCTTGGGTGGGGAAGCTACGCGTAAGCGGTGATGAGGGGGTACTCTTTTCGGAAAATCCGGAGGATTTTCATCCGATCTTTTCTATTGTTACGCAGTCGGAAGCTCAAGTTTATCGGAATCATCCCCACCCGCAGGCGGTTTCGTCGGACCGGGCGGCACGGGAGTATCCGTGGGCGCGGGGGACTCCGTCGGCGCGGGCGTCGGCGTCGGAGTCGGCGTGGGAGCGGGCGTCGGAGTCGGCTCCGGCGTTTCGGTCGGCTCCGGAGTTTCGGTCGGAGCGGGCGTTTCGGTCGGTTCCGGCGTGTCGGTCGGCGCGGGAGTATCCGTAGGGAAAGGCGTGGGCGTGGACGTCGGCGCGGGAGTCGGAGTCGGCGCAGGTCTCGGAGTGGGCGCGGGCGTCGGCGCATGGGTGGGCTTCGGCGTATATGCGGGCGGCGTGTATTCGTAGCCGTAATACTCCTCCAGGCAGGCGCCGTTTTTGTAAAGCAGCTCGGCGAGCTCCATGCCGACGTAGCGGAAATGCCACGCCTCGTAATGCACGCCGGTGATCGCCTCCTTCCCCTCGGGATAGCGCAGGACGAAGCCGAAGCGGTAGGCGTTGTCCCTGAGCCACCTGCCCTGCGGGGTATTGCCGAAGGCGGCGTCGCAGGTGGGATGCTTGACGGCGGTTATATCGAGCGAGAGCCCCGCGACGTGCTCCGAGGCGTTGCCGGGCATGGTGCCGACCGGCCAGCGGTGCGGGTCGTAACCGTAATTGGGGTTCTCCATGAGGCGCTTATTCCACATCTCCCATTGGAGGCGCATCGTGCGGTAGGCGTTGTTGAGGCGGAAGCCCGTGACGCCCTCGTCGCGCGCGGCGAGGAGCAGCTCCCTGAAATGCACGGCGACCTCGAGCTGGATGAGCGTCGAATCGAGCTTCGTTTCGCAGACGTCGCCGAGGTATTCGCGCGCGTTGATGAGATCGTGCGGGACGAAATCGTCCTCCAGCCGGTTCTCGAAATTGACGAGGCGGGTCTTCTCGGCAAAGGTCATATAGCCGGGCTCGACCGTTTCCTTTGGATCCGGAGTGACGGTCGGCATGGGCGTAACGGGTGACGGCGGCGTGAGCGCGGTCGGCGCGGGAGTTTGGACGGCATCCGTCTGATAAGCCGCATCGGGAGTTTCGGAGGACTCCGGAGAAGGCTGTTCCTTCCTGCCGCACGCCGAAAGCGACGCGGCAAGAAGAAGCGCCGCGAGCGCCGCCCAAGGTCTCGTTAGTTTTTTGAAAAAGTCTTTGTTCACAGCGTGTTTTTCCCTTCGAGCGCAATGGAAAGGATCTCCATCGGCTCCTTTACGATATGATCCGCGCCGGCGTTTTCGAGCTCTTCCCTTCCGCCGAAGCCGAAGAGCACGCCGACCGAATCCATTCCGTTCATCCTTGCGCCGACGATATCGTGCAGCCTGTCGCCGACCATCAGCGCGCGCCCCGGCTCGGTTATGCCGAGGCTGTCGAGGGCGTAGGCGATGACGTCCTCCTTCTTTAAGCGAAGCCGCCTCTTCCTGCCCTCCTTATCGTCGAGCTCCGCTCCGGCGGCGAACGCGAAATACGGCTTAAGCCCCGTCGAATCGAGCACGATCCCGGCGAACACCTCGGGCTTCGAGGTGGCGAGCACGGGCTTTACGCCGTTTGAAACGAGCGCCGCGAGCAGCTCCCTTATGCCGTCGTAAACGCGGTTCCGGTACACGCCTTCAGCGCGGTAGGTCTCGCGGTAAAAGTCGACTGCCTCCCCCGCCTGCTCCTCTGAAAAGCCGTAAAAGCGCATGAACGAATCGACGAGGGGCGGACCTATGAATTTGTTTAGCTCGGCGCGGGTCTCGGGGTATATCCCGAATTTGTTGAGCGCGTATTCGACGGACGAGGTTATGCCATCGCTCGAGTCGACGAGCGTGCCGTCAAGGTCGAAAAAGACGTATTCGTACTTTGGTTTTTTAATAAGTCCCATGAGCGTATAAAGCTTTGAAAGGTCCACGTCCGCGATCTCCTTTTCGGCTTTAAGCGCGGGATCGTACTTGCCGGATGTCGCGGTCTTTACGTACAGCGCGTCCATGCCGAACGCCTTTGCGGAGGCGACGTCGGTATGCTGATCGTTGCCCGTCATCAGCGCCGCCGCGGGGTCGATCCCGTACCTTTCGACAAGACCGCCCATGAACCGCGGCGAGGGCTTTTTCACCCCATAGTCGGACGAGAGCGCGATCCCGTCGAAGGCTTCCGAAAGTCCGAGCTTCTCAAGCTCGTAAAGCGTGAAGCAGCTTTGCGCGTTGCTCAAAAGGAATATGCGCGCGCCCTCCTCCCGGATGCGGCGGAAAACGGGCTTCACCCACGGATAAAGCCCGAGCCTGAGGGTCGACGCCCTGCGGAACAGGACCGCCGTTTCCTCAACGAGCGCGGCGGAGGGGCGAACGGCTTTTTCCTCATACAGGCGGCGAAAAACGGTCCTCAGCTCGATCTCGAAAAGGGGGTCCGCCTCCCTCGCCTGCTCCTCGCTGCATAGGGCGAGATAGCGGGCGCGGAGCTCCTCCCCCGTATAATCCGCGCCGTGCGACGCGTAAAGGCGGGCGGTCTCTTCCCAAAGCGCGGGAAGGGATTCGTCGGTAAGGATATCGACGAGGGTGCCGTAGAGATCGAATATGTAATCCGCATACGCCATTAAATGAATGCTCCTTTGACGTATATGATAACAGAAAAGCGGGGAATAAACAAGGAGGATTTTGGGAGAGCGATATAACGCCTTGCGGCGTTACGATATAAACGCAGGCGTTTTCGATATACGCCCGGGCGTTCGATATGCGCCGGGAGGCGCATGGAAGATCCCTCATCCGTCATTTCTCCCTTTGGTCGAAATGCCACCTTCCCCACCAAGGGGGGAAGGCTGAAAAACTTGCGGGCAAAGCGAGAAGCACTCAAGTTTTTAGGACGCACGCCAAGCGAGCGAATGCGAGCGCCGCCCACGTGGCCGAAAAATGTTTTTTTCGAGCCGAGTGGGCGTGACGCGGCGCGATAGCCGCGTAACCACGATCACGCAAGTCCGAGGAACCGCACCTGCGAGTCATATCCGAGTTTGAATACACGATGCATCGTTAGTGTAACAAAGTCGGGAAGCTCAAGTTAATCGGAAACACCCCTCATCCACCGCTCGTTCCTCGCGGTCCCCCTTCCCCTATGGGGAAGGCTGAACGCCGGCGCGGACTCGAACCAATAGCCCGCCCCCCTTGCGTAAAGGGGGGT
>DGHD01000017.1 GCA_002392505.1 Christensenella sp. UBA3857
AGGATAGGCAGCTGCCGGGAACAAAAAGAAACAGTCACCCAAAGGGTGGCTGTTTTTTTTGTCTTTGATCAGATATTTATCCTCATGCCGTCGCCGTAAGGCGACGAAATGGGTTCGCAGCCGGTCGCGCAAGCGATCCCGACCATCCGGTGAATGGTCGGGAAGGCGGAGAACGGGCGGCCTTGTGAACTTCGTTCACAGTCCGCCCCGGCAGATAGGCAGCTGCCGGGAACAAAAGAAAATGACCAACCAAACGGTTGGTCATTTTCTTTTCCTTTGCCCCCGTCAGGCACCTGTCTTCCATGCCTGAGCAAGCTTGCGAGCGCAGCTTGCGTGCCAAGAAAAAAGCAAAAAGCATGGGAGCGGGAGGGGAGCGGAACAATGACAGAAGAAAATCACAAGGTAAAGATACCCCCATGCTTTTTTCTTGAGAGCCAAAAGGCGCAAGCCTTTTGGCAAGGCGACAGGCATGGGTTCGCAGCCGGTCGCGCAAGCGATCCCGACCATCCGGTGAATGGTCGGGAAGGCGGAGAACGGGCGGCCTTATGAGCTTTGCTCATAGTCCGCCCCGGCAGATAGGCAGCTGCCGGGAACCCTTATCACGGACTGCTTTTCTCGTTTCTTTCTTATCCCTCATCCACCAAAGCGCAGGCGCTTTGGTCCCCCTTCCCCCAAGGGAAGGCTTAAGCACGTCCGGCTTTCTCGTTTCCTTCCGATCCCTCAGCCGCTTGCGCGGCAGCTCCCTTTACGCAAGGGAGCCAATTAACGTTCTTTTCTACGCTACTACTTCTTATCCCTCATCCACCAAAGCGCAGGCGCTTTGGTCCTCCTTCCCCCACGAGGAGATTTTTGCGCCATACAAGGCGAAAAGCGGAAAAATACGCAGTGATCGGGTTTCACTGCAGAGACTTTTCTTTTTTTCAAATCTCTTGAAAAATCGCTTTTATTGATATATACTTATTATACTATACCAAGGAGGTTAAACGTTATGAATAAGTGCACAGTATGCGGGGCCGAGACAGAGGGCGCTTTCTGCCCCAATTGCGGATCGCCCGTTCAGGCTCAGCCTGCGCCTCAGCCTGCTCCCCGGCCGGCTCCTCAGCCCGTTCGCAGCGAGCCTGTACACACGGTAAATAACTATATTCATCAAACCGTTATTACCGAGGAGGATCTTCCTGCCAAGTTTAAGCCCGTTGGCACATGGGGCTATTTCTGGCTCAAGCTTTTGTATGCGGTCCCCATTGTAGGATTCATCTTCCTGATCATCCACAGCTTCAGCAACAGCAATATCAACCGCCGCAATCACGCAAGGAGCTATTGGTGCGCATACATCATCCTGTTGATCGTGCTGATCATTGCATTCATTATACTGCTGATCATCTCCATCGTGACCGGCGCTTCGATCTTGGAGCTTGTTAAGCTCAACTCGAGCTCTTATTGATCGAATATATTTGATTTTTTCAAAAAAACGCTTGACACGCGGGCAGTTTATGTTATAATAACTGAGCTTGAAGCAGAAGCTGCCCGCTTCTCACTCGCCGTGTTCCGTCATGGCGCAGTCTGATTGGCAAAAACTTTTATGGAAACATGGGTTTTTTCGGGTGGCTCGAGCCGCCCGTTTTGTTTTTGTTTTGAGCAAGATCTTATCGGAGGTGACGTACCATAGCAGCTAATGATTTGATGATCAATGAACAGATCCGCGACCGTGAAGTCCGCCTTATCGGCGAGGACGGGGAGCAGATGGGCATCGTTCAGATCGCCGTCGCTCTGCGCGTTGCGGAAGAGAGAGGACTCGATCTCGTTAAGATCGCGCCGCAGGCCAATCCGCCCGTGTGCAAGATCATGGATTACGGCAAATACCGTTTCGACCAGTCCAAGCGCGAAAAGGAACAGCGCAGGAATCAGACTGTCGTCGAAATGAAGGAGGTCCAGCTCTCTGCGACCATCGACACGCACGATCTTGAAGTCAAAGCCAAGGCGTGCAACAAGTTCCTGCAGGCAGGAAATAAGGTAAAGGTTTCTATCAGGTTCCGCGGCAGGCAGGCTGCTCATGGTGAAATAGGCGTAGAGGTTATGAATACCTTCCTCGAGCTCGTGAAGGAGAATGCGACGGTCGAAAAGCCGCCCAAGCAGGAAGGTCGTAACATGTATATGTTCCTTGCACCGAAGACCAATAAATAACAGGAAAATTATTATTCAGGAGGAAATCCCATGCCGAAACTTAAGACCCACAGGGGCGCCGCAAAGCGTTTCAGCTTCACAAAGAGCGGCAAGATCAAGAGGGGCAAGGCTTATAAGAGCCATATCCTTACCAAGAAATCCACCAAGCGTAAGCGCAACCTGCGCCAGACCGGCTTCATTGCGGAGGAAGAAGCAAAGAAGATCGGTGCTCTGATACCGTACAAGAAGTAAGGGAGGAAATGAACTATGGCAAGGATCAAGAGAGCAGTCAACGCCGCTAAGAAGCGTCGTAAAGTTTTTAAGCTGGCAAAGGGCTATTGGGGCGCCAAGTCCAAGCTCTACCGCGCAGCGAGCCAGCAGGTCATGAAGTCCCTCGCCTACGCTTACGTTGGCAGGAAGCTCAAGAAGCGCGAGTATCGCCGTCTTTGGATCGCCCGTATCAACGCGGGTGCAAGGCTCTGCGATACCAACTACTCCAAGCTCATCCACGGCTTGAAGCTCGCCGGCGTTGAGGTGAACCGCAAGGTCCTCGCGGATCTCGCCATCACCGACATGAACGCTTTTAACGAGCTTTGCAATATCGCAAAGAACGCGCAGTGATCGTTTGAACAACAAAAAAACTCCCGTTTAACGGGAGTTTTTGTTATTCGATCATTTCTTGATAAGCGTCTTGAACAGCTCGAACATACGCTTTGCGCCGGAGCCGAAACCGATGACGGTGATAAGCCGCTCGATAAGATAAAGCACGGGACCGACGAGCAGGGTCCACCAGTTCTTATCAAAGCCCTTCTTTATGCAGAGCCATAACGCAAGACCGAGCAGCGCGACGCATACGATCAGCGCGATGACGGAAACGATCTTCGCAATGGGGCGCATCTTCATGTTGAGGTTTATCCTGGTGAAGCGGTTGGAGGAAGCGTCCCCGCCTTCCGCGCCGGGCTTGGTTTCGATTACCTCGGTGAGCGTGCCGCTCAATATGGGGGAGAAGTATTTCAAAAAACCGGTGTTGGGAGTAAGCTCAAAGCTGCCGTCAGCCACCTTGCCGAAAAAAGTGCGAAAATCCTTCTCGGCGGGATCGCGCTGCTTTTTGGGAGCTACGTTGTCTGTTATGAGCGCTCTGACCTGATTCAAGGACATGGGCAGGGAATGCTCATAATCTTTCTGCGGATTGTATTTCATCAAATCACCTCCTGATCTGCTTAATTATATCATATATGCGGGAATTTGCAAATAGGAAAAATAAGATGTTGAGTTAAGTTGATTTTGATCGTATGCCGTGTTATAATTAAATATACTAAAATTTGCCGGAAGGCAAGGAGGGAAATATGGAAGAAAAGAAAACCCCCAAGGCCGCGGAGCCGGAAAAGAAAAAACTCTCCGCTGCCGCATTGAAGACCGCGCTCGCACAGCAGGAGGAGCTGGAGAGCGGGAAGAAAAAGAATACGGTCATATTCCGTATCCTTGCTTTCGTTTGCTGGGCAGTCGCGGCGATACTTATGTATCTGCCGAACATTGGTCTGAAGCTGCCCTTCGGCGCAGTACGCATGCTGTTCCTAAACGAAGCGCAAGCCCGTCTGTTCTACATGAACAACATCCTTGCCTGCGTTATCGACGTTATCCTTGCCGGCGTTCTCTGCGTCGTCGGCGCAAGGCTGTGGATCCACGCTAATCACATTCATCCGACCAAGAGCCATAACAAATTCGTCCAGTTTATCTGGAACCAGCTCGGCGTTATCATGGCGGGCATCATATTCATACCCATTGCCGTCCTGCTCATAATCAGGAACAAGGAGCTTGATCAGAAGACGAAGGCGATCGTTGCCATAGTGCTTGCGCTCGTATTCGTCGGCGCATCCGCCGGCTCCGCCGATTATCATCCCGTGACGCAGGACGAGGTCAACGAGGTCGTTCAGCAGCTCACCGAAGAGGCGCAGGGTTACGGCTTCACCGACGGCGACGGCGTACGCTGGACGAAGTACGGCAAAAAGTATCACATCTTCTCCGACTGCCAGGCGATCAAGAATTCAGAGGAATTCACCGACGGATCCATTGAAGACGCGGTAGATAACCATATCCTTTTCCTCTGCACTTTCTGCATGAGGAGGTATGAGGAAGCGAAGGCGAACAACGAAGAGCTCGCAAAGATACCTCTTCCCACGCCGGCGCCTGAAACGACCGATCCCGTCGACGATACCAACGAGGGCGGAAACGAATAGTATTTTTGAAAACGAACAAGTGCAAAACAGCCCGGGAGCATGCTTCCCGGGTTGTTTTTTGAAAAAAGAATTTACAGGTCGTGTCCCAAAAGCTCCCGCGCGGTATCGATCCTGCCTTGTGCAAGAAGGGCGCGTATTCGGGTGGAGGAGATCTTTTCTCCGTTTGCCGTAACGGGCGGCACGACGGTCACGGCGACTCCGAACGGCGCCGCGGTACGCTTCAAAAGCTCGGGATCGCCCTTGGCCATGCAGCCGAAGCGATGATCCTGCCCGCAGAATATGCGCCTTGCGTTAAGGCGTCCGATCAGTATCTCCTTTACGAAGCGCTCCGCTTCGATCGAACGGACCTCCTCGCTAAAGGCGGGGGCGAGTATCAGTTCAGCGCCAAGCTCCTCGATAAGCCGGGCCTTCTCTTCAAAGCCCGTGAGCTGCCATGCGCCGGGCGCGGATCTTAACGGCCCGGAGAAGGTGAAAACGGCGGGGACAAGCCCTTCTTTTTCTGCCGCCTCGACCGCCGCTCCGATAACGGCGCGGTGCCCCAAATGCACCCCGTCGAACGCGCCGAGCGCGACGGAGGTGGGTCTTTCCGAAATATAGTCTAAATTCTTTATCAAAAGCATATCAATTCGCCTTGTTTTTTGCGGCGGGCTTTGCGCCGCGTTTAAGCGTGAACGAGAAGCAGGTCATGCCGCTGTCGGAAGTGACGGAGATGCTCTGCTCGTGCTGGTCGATTATGAGCTTCGCTATCGAAAGCCCGAGCCCCGTGCCGGACGTTCCGGTGGGAGTATGCGCCTTTTCCGCTTTATAGAAGCGGTCGAACACGTGGGGCAGCGCCTCCTTGGGGATGCCCGGTCCGCTGTTGACTATCTGCACGCGGGCGATATGCCTTTCCGGGCGGCACTCGATCTTGAGATACCCGCCCTCCGGCGTGTACTTGATCGCATTGTCGACAAGATTATGCAGCACCTGCGTGATCCTTGCGGAATCCGCTTCCACGTAAAGCGGCTCGTCCGGCAGGCGGAAATCGACGGAAAGCCGTTTCGCGCCTATCCTTGCCTCAAAGGTGATAACCGTGCGGCGTATAAGTTCAGTCAGGTCGAAGTCCGTCATGCTGAGCTTGTACTGTCCCGATTCGATCCTCGCAAGATCGAGCAGATCGTTGACCATCACCGTCATGCGGCGGTTCTCATCAAGTACTATGTCGATATAGCCGTCGCGGTCTTCCGCGGGTATAGTACCGTCCGCCATTGCTTCAAGGAAGCCGCGCATCGAGGTGAGCGGCGAGCGCAATTCGTGTGAAACGTTTGCAACGAAACTTCTTCTCGCATCCTCAAGCGTGTTGAGCTCGTCCGCCATTGTGTTGAACGATGAGCCCAAATTTGCAAGCTCGTCCCTGCCTTTGAGCTCGACGCGCCGGGAAAGATTGCCCTTTGCGAAATCCTCCACGACGTCGGTCATATGGGATATGGGATGCGTGACCGAGCGGACGAGCACCATGACGAGCGGGATCGAAACGGCGACAGCGATCGCGCAGAAAAGGAGCACGCTCATCATCGCGTTCCTAATCGAGGTGTAAACGCCCGTCATATCGTAGTGGAAGAACGCCACACCAAGCGTTTCGCCGTCTTTTGTTGTGATGGGGCGCATCACGGTCAGCGTGCGGAAGCCGGTCAGCTTTGTCAAAAGCCCGTACTGGCATTTTTCGTATTCGCCGCTTTTCACGCTTTCGATATAGCCGGAAAGATCCGCCTGCTCCGCTACCGCCCAGCGGTCGCCGGACGAGCTGTTGTACAGGCTGTATCTGCCGAGCTCCTCGCTGTCGAAGCAGAGCTGGAGATAAGCATCGTAAAGACGGACGATGAACTGGAACTCCTCGCGCGCGTTGGGGCGCTTGTCGACGTCTATATAGCGGGTGACGGCGATATCGTTGATATCGTCGAGCTCCCTCAAAAGGCGGTTTTCGATCTCATCGATATAAAACGAGCGGAACGAAAGCGATATCACTATGCCGAGCACGACCAAAAGCCCCAGCACGAGCGCCAGGACTATGGTGAGCATTCTTGAATAGACGGTTTTGAACATCGCTCGTTCCCTTATAAACGGTTATTCCGCCGACTCCTGTTTCCTGATGTTGAAGCGGTAGCCGACGCCCCATATCGTTTCGATATCCCAGCCGGGATTCGTGCCGAGGCGGTCGCGCAGGCGCTTGATGTGCACGTCGACCGTGCGGCTGTCGCCGTAATAGCCGAAGCCCCATACGTTGTCGAGCAGCTGATCGCGCGTGTAAACGCGGTTGGGATGCGAAACGAAGAAGTGCAGGAGCTCGATCTCCTTGGGAGGCATCTCCTGCTTTTTGCCGCGGAGGGTCACGGTATAGTTGTCGAGCGAAACGGAAAGATCGCCGATGGTGATCGTGCGGACTTCTTCGGGAGCGGCGGCGGAGCGGCGAAGCACCGCCTTAACCCTCGCAAGAAGCTCCTTCGGCTCGAACGGCTTGACAATGTAATCGTCCGCGCCGCAGTCGAGACCCTGTATCCTGTCGGTGATGTCGCCCTTCGCGGTAAGCATTATGACCGGCACGGAGCTCGTCCTGCGGACGTTCTCGAGCACCTCCCATCCATCGAGCCCGGGCAGCATTATATCGAGTATGATTATGCCGAGCTGCGGATCGAGGGCGAGGTCGATCGCCTCGTCCCCGCGTTCGCAGGTAACGACGTCGTAGCCGTCCTTAACGAGATAGAGCTTCAATATCTGGAGTATCCTGATGTCGTCGTCAACGACGAGCACCTTCGTTTTTGTTTCGGGCTTGTTGTCCATAGCGGTTCCTTTCTTGGTTCAGCGGGTCTCGACCCTTATCCCCGCGGTCTTGAACAGCGCCGCGGTCACTCCGTCGCCCTCCGTGAGCTGACCGGAGAACGACCCGTCGTAAATCTGCCCGCACCCGCAGGAGGGGCTTTTGGCTTTGAGTATCGCTTTTTCGGCGTTAACGGAACGGGCGATCTCGAGCGCCGCGTACGCGCCGGTAATGAATTCGCGGGTGACGTCGCGTCCGTCCCGCGTTACGGCGCGGGCGCTGAGCTTGAGCACCTCTTCGCCGGAGCCGGTAAGCTCCGCCGGAACGCGCGGCGTGGGAAGGAGCCCAAGCTGCTCCGGACAGACCGCGACGGCGAGCCCGTTTTCAACGAGCGCGGCGATCTCGGGATCGGGGGTGCTTTTTCCGTCATAGCGGCAGCATTCGCCCGTAAGGCATTTCGAAACGATCAGCATCTGTTCCGTCCCCCTTTCACCGTAATCTTTCACAAATAAATTATACCTTATACGGCGGCAAAAATCCACCCCTTTTTCTTTTGCCGCCGCGGGAACGAAAAAAGCTCCCCCGAAAAGCGGGTGGGGGAGCCTTGACGTTTGTCGGTCATTCCTTCACCGACCGCATCGCGAGCATCGTAGGCACGTTCAGCTCGTGCAGGCGGCCGGAGCCGTTGGTGTCCTCATACATATCGGTCAGCCTGAAGCCTGCCTTGAGCTGCCCGCCGATCTGCTCCGTAATGGTGTGCGAAAACTGCACGCCGCAGTCGTTTTCCTCAAGCTGCTTCATCTGCCCGGGGTTTTCGAGCGGATCGAAGGGCAGGCGGTTCACTATCCGCTCCTCGTCGTCGTCCACAAGGTAGTTGACGAAATGATCCGTGCCGGAAAGCAGTACGCCGCCCTTTTTCAGCACGCGCGCGCACTCGCGCCAGACGTGCAGCACGTCCTTAATATAGCAGTTGGAAACGGGGTGGAAAACAATATCGAACTCGCCGTCGTCAAAGGGCAGGCGCTTCGTCATATCCCCGCGGACGATGCGGATCCGATACCCTTCCCTTTGGGCAACGAGGCGTTCCGACTCGAGCTGTTTTTCGGAATAATCGAAAACGGTGCAGTCCGCTCCGAGAGCGGCGAATATCGGCATCTGCTGACCGCCGCCGGAAGCGAGCCCGAGGAGCTTTTTGCCTTTAAGCTCGCCGAACCACTCGTGCGGCACGGGCTTGGTCGGGGTGAGCAGGACGTCCCATTCGCCCGAACGCGCCTTAAGGTACGTCTCGTGATCGATGGGCACGCCCCATTCCCAGCCCTCCTCGATCCAGCGGTCGATGGTCGAGGCGTTTATATCGGTGTAATTCATTGTTCTTTTCCTTTCAGCAAAAGCCTGAGCGCCGCCGCCTGCATACCGAACGGCAGAGCGGAGAACAGCTTGAGCTTGAGCGAGGTGTTTATGAAATACCGCCTTCGCGGGCGCTTTTTTTCGGCGATGCGGACGAGGCGTTTCCCAAGGCGCGAGGGGTCCTTCGCGCTGCCCGTCTGCGATACGACGATCTTGCGGAACCGCTCGGTGATATCGGGATACAGCCGCGTCGTTTCGCGCATCCTGTCCATCGAGCGGACGGCGCCTTTCGTCATACCGTCGCCGAACGCGCCGGGATAGACGGTTATCACGCGGGTGCCGATAAGGTCGAGCTCGAGCGTAAGCGAATGCGCGTAGGAGTCGAGCGCGCGCTTCGTCATCGAATAGATGCCGTTGAAGGGCAGTGGATCGAGCGGAGCAAGCTCGCTCGCGACGATCACTATCCGCCCGCCCGCTTTTCTTACGAGCGGCAGGAAGGCTTTGTTCACGCGGTACACGCCCATGAGGTTTACGTCGAGCATCTTTTGAAGCGTTTCCTCGGGTATCTCGACGAACGAATCCATGGTGTAAACGCCCGCAAGGTGCAGTACGGCGTCGAGCCCCGGCGCGATTTCCTCAATAGCTCCGAGGGCTTTTTCAACGCTCTTTGTATTCGTCACGTCCATTTCGACGGGGACGACGCCCTCCGGGAGGCGACCGGTGTCGATATCGGCGGCGAACACCCGCCATCCGCGCGCGGAAAACTCAAGCGCGGCGGCAAGCCCAAGGCTTCCCCCCGCGCCGGTTATGAGTATGCTCTTCTGCGAACGCGCTTCCATGGTATGTCAGTTGATAAATTCGAGGTCGGTCCTCTCCCACGGCAAATCGATATCCGTGCGGCCGAAATGACCGTACGCGGCGGTGGGACGGTAGATGGGGCGCCTCAGATCGAAGCGCTTTATTATCGCGGCGGGGCGGAAATCGAAGGAGCGGAGCACCATTTCCTCCAGCTCTCCGTCGGGCAGCCTGCCCGTGCCCTGCGTATCGACGCGCACCGAAACGGGCTTGGCGACGCCGATCGCATAGGCGACCTGTATCTCCGCGCGCCTGCAGTAGCCCGCGGCGACGAGATTCTTCGCAACGTAGCGGCAGGCGTATGCGGCGCTGCGGTCGACCTTTGTGGGATCCTTGCCGGAGAAGCTGCCGCCGCCGTGACGGCCGTAACCGCCGTAGGTGTCGACGATTATCTTCCTGCCGGTAAGCCCGCTGTCGCCCTGCGGACCGCCGATAACGAAGCGGCCGGTGGGGTTTACGAGTATGCGGGTGTTTTCGTCGATGAGCCCGCCGGGGATCACCTTCATAATGACCTCGCGCTTTATATCCTCCGCAAGCAGCTTCATATCCGCGTCGGGATCGTGCTGGGTGGATATGACGACGGTGTCCACCCTGATGGGCTTATCCCCGTCGTATTCGATCGTGACCTGGCTCTTTCCGTCCGGGCGGAGGTAGGGGAGAGTGCCGTTCTTCCTGACCTCGGTAAGCCGCCTCGTCAGCCTGTGCGCGAGGGATATCGGCATGGGCATCAGCTCCGGCGTTTCGTCGCAGGCAAAGCCGAACATCATGCCCTGGTCGCCTGCGCCGATGTCGAGTGGATCCGCCTCGCCCTGCTTCGCCTCAAGGCTCTTGTCAACGCCCATCGCGATATCCGCGGACTGCCCGTTGATGGCGCTTATCACTGCGAGGGAATGCCCGTCGAAGCCGTACTCCGGCTTGTCATAGCCGATATCGAGCACCACGTCGCGGACGAGCTTGGGGATGTCCACGTAGCAGTCGGTGGTCACCTCGCCCATAACGACGACCATGCCGGTCGTTGCCGCGACCTCGCACGCCACGCGGGAGGACGGATCGTTCGTAAGCATTTCGTCGAGCACGGCGTCGGCGATATTGTCGCAAACCTTGTCGGGATGCCCTTCCGTAACGGATTCGGATGTGAATAAACGATTCCTGCGTTCCATAGCATAAAACTCCTTTGAATATTTAATTAAACAAAAAAGCGCTTTTGGAGCGCCGCCATTAAATGCCGCAACGCTCATCTTTACGGGTCTCCCCGCCGGAATTGGCACCTTGTCCACGCATGGATAACACGCTTGGGCAGGTTGCCGTGGCATCACAGGGCCGTTCCCTCAGCCACTCTCGATAAGACGCTGTTCTGTTTTTTTCAATATAGCACAGTATCTCCTCTTTTGCAATAGGGAAGTAGATTTTTTAAGAGATTATATTGCAAAAACAGCGCGCTGCATGACGCGAACGCGCCGCTCTGCGGACAGGACGGAAAATTGAGGTTGACGGCAAGTCGTTTTTGGTGTATAAAACAGATATGAAGATCGATGCTTTGAAAAAGACGATAGTTGTATTTCTTGCATGCCTGCTGCTCGCGGGGGCTTTGCCGTGTCTGACCGGCTGCGCGAGGCACAAGCATATCGTTGTGGAAACGCGCCGGGTGGAGGATTATTATTTCTCCATCTATGAGGACGGCACCGCGGATCTGACCCGCTATACCGGCAGCGAGGAGGTGCTGAAGCTCCCCCGCACGGTGGGGAACAATACCGTCGTGGGCTTCGGAACGAAGGCTTTCGACGGGTGCGAGGAGCTTAAACAGGTGCTCATACCCCCCTCTGTAAAGAGCCTGCCCGCAAAGCTCTTCAACAACTGCCCCGCGCTCGAATCGGTGTACATTCCGGCTTCGGTAAAGAGCATCGGCAAAAACGTCATAAGCGAGTGCCCCGCGTTCACCACCGTGCTTTACGAGGGCTCGCAGGAACAGTGGAGCGCAATAAACGTGGGCTCCGTGCCGTGGACGGATAATTATTCGCTCATAAACGCCGAGATCGTTTGCGATTACGAGCTCAAGTGAACAAAAATAAAAAAGCCGCGAAGAGCACCTTGGGCGCATTCACTTAACGATATGCAGCCTCAAAAGGTATCTTTTTAGCGCCCTGCTGCGCCCGCCATGCTCAAAAGACTTTCCAATGTATTTCGAAAAACTCTTCGAGTATTTCTGCGCTTTTCGCCTTGCATGGCGCAAAAATCTCCTCTTTTGAGACGCTTCGCGGTTTTCGGCCGTCAATATGAAAACAGATCCGAGGATCGTTCCTTCCCCGGATCTGTTTTTGTTTCAATCGTTTTACAGGTCGAAAACCTGCCTCTCCTTAAGTGAATGCAGCTCGCCTCCGGCCCTTTTTATACCGTCATTTATTCAAGCACGAACTCTTCTATTATTTCCATGGCCTCCTTCGCCTCGGGTATGGGGTAGACGGGGTAAACGTGGTTCATGCCCCGCTTTATCTCAAGCTGCACGGGCACGCCGGCGTTTTCGAGCTTTTCGCAAAACTCCACGATATCGGGGTACAAAAGCTCCCGCGTGCCAAGGAAAACAAGCGTTTTGGGCAGACCCTCGGCGCTGCCGTACAGCGGGCTTATCAGCGGGTCCTTCGTGTCAAGCTCCCGCGCCCAGCTTTTGCCCATGGTCCTGATCCTTTCAAGCCCCACCATGGGGTCCGTGTCGCGGTAGGCGGCGTAATCGCTCCCCGACATGGAAACGTCCACCCACGGCGACAGCAGCACCTCGCTTTGCGGCAGAGGGCGGCCCTCCCGCACGAGCTTTTCGCAGAACGCCGCGGCAACCCCGCCGCCCGCCGAGTCGCCCATCATTATTATGGGCAGCCCGCGCGAAAGCTCCGCGTCGTAAAGCGCGTCGATAATTTCGTAGGTCTCGGCGTAACCGTGGTTGGGCGCAAGCGGATATATCGGCGCTATCACCCTCGCGTTCACTCGCTGCGCAAGCGTGTCGCAAAAGCGCAGATGGTACCGGGTGATCTCATTGACGTACGCTCCGCCGTGCATATAAATGACGGTGCGCTCCGGCGCGTCCGACCCGCTGAACACCATCATGCGGCAGCCGAAAAGCTCCGTGTCCTCAACTGCGGAGGCGTATTTCAGCCGCGGCAGCTCAAAGGGCTCGTCCTCGACCTTGCTTCGCTCGCTCATAAGCTCAAGCGTTTCCTCCTCGGTCAGCATGCGCCCGCGGGTCGCAACGCGCAGGTACAGCTCCACCGCCGTCGCCGCAGCGGACCTGCCGTAAACGATGTGCGAAAACGCGCAGAACAGCCCAAAAGCCAATACTGCCGCCGCAAGCGCATAAAGCGCGGCCTTGACGGTTTTTTTCATATCCGACCTCCTTTTTTGCGATAAAAGTATAGCACCCTCGGTTTCGGCGGTCAAGAAGAACGCCTCCCCGCGGACGCTTTTTCGCCGCAAAAATCGGTTTACAAACCCCGGAGTTTGAAGTATAATCCACTAAACCGCAGATCGCGGAATATCGGCTCATGCCGGGAAAGGCCGCCCACAGGGCAGGAAAATGACCGCACAGGTCTTGAAAAGCAAAAAAAAGCAGCCCCTCTGGTTTGAGCTGTACAAGGGGATCATTGGGCTGTTCGTTGCAAAGCCGCGCTTTATCCACCTCGGGGGCGGGGTGGAGGAGCCGTCTCTGCTCATTTCCAATCACGAGGGAGCGGCGGGCCCTCTGACTTGGGAGATACGCTGGAAGGGTCAAAAGAAATTCTGGGTCGCGCATGAGAATACCGAGGGCATAAAGGCCGTGTTCCGGTATCTGGCGTACCTGTACTTTCCTCAGAAAAAGCACCTGCCCAAGCTGCTTTCGGTTGTCGTCGCGTTTATCGCGTGCCCGTTCGTAAGCCTGTTTTTCAAGGGGCTCGATCCGCTGCCCACCTATACCGACGCGGCGGAAAAGCTCATATCGACGATTCGCCGCACCGAGTCCGAGCTGGACGGCGGCAGCAGCATCGTGATATTCCCCGAGGATTCGTCGCACGGCTATTTCAAAAAGCCCAAGCGCTTCTTTGCGGGTTTCGTGCTGCTGTGCGAACGCCTGCTCAAAAACGGCGTTGACGTGCAGGTGTTCGTAACGTATTTCTCGAAAAAGCACCGCACGGTCATATTCGACAATCCCGTGCGCTACTCGGCCCTTCGCCGCATCCACG
>DGHD01000049.1:0-341 GCA_002392505.1 Christensenella sp. UBA3857
CGCCCCGGCCCGTCACCTCATGACCCTCTGCAACCAGATGGTCAACGTCCTTGGCATCATGCAGAACGAATGGGCGGGCGCGCAGGCGTTCTCCTCGTTCGACACGTACCTCGCCCCCTTCGTAAAGGTCGACAACCTCTCCCAGAAGGAAGTCAAGCAGTGCATCCAGAGCTTCGTCTACGGCGTCAACACCCCCAGCCGCTGGGGCACGCAGGCGCCCTTCTCCAACATCACGCTCGACTGGGTCGTTCCCAAGGATATGGAGAACCTGCCCGCGATCGTCGGCGGACGCGAGATGGACTTCACCTACGGCGAGTGCAAGAAGGAAATGGACATGGTCA
>DGHD01000049.1:451-602 GCA_002392505.1 Christensenella sp. UBA3857
GCTTCCAGTACCCCATCCCCACCTATTCGATCACCCGCGACTTCGATTGGTCCGAGACCGAGAACAACAAGCTCCTGTTCGAGATGAGCGCCAAGTACGGCACCCCCTATTTCTCGAACTACATCAACTCCGATATGGAGCCCTCGGACGT
>DGHD01000049.1:715-1053 GCA_002392505.1 Christensenella sp. UBA3857
TTCTTCGGCTCCGGCGAATCGACCGGCTCCGTCGGCGTCGTTACGATCAACATGCCCCGCATCGCCTACCTGGCGGCGGACGAGGCGGATTTCTACAAGAGGCTCGATAAGCTGATGGACATCTCCGCCCGCAGCTTAAAGACCAAGCGCACCGTCATTACCAAGCTCCTCGAGGCGGGTCTCTACCCCTACACCAAGAGGTATCTGGGCACCTTCGCGAACCACTTCTCCACCATCGGTCTGATCGGCATGAACGAGGTGGGTCTCAACGCGAGCTGGCTGAGGAAGGACCTCACCCATCCCGAGACGCAGAAGTTCACCAAGGAAGTCCTGAACCA
>DGHD01000049.1:1096-1323 GCA_002392505.1 Christensenella sp. UBA3857
GTCCTGAACCACATGCGCGAGCGCCTCTCCGATTATCAGGAGCTCTACGGCGATCTTTACAACCTCGAGGCGACCCCCGCGGAATCGACCACCTACCGCTTCGCCAAGCACGATAAGGAGCAGTTCCCCGACATCATCACCGCGAACGAGAACGGCACTCCCTACTACACCAACTCCTCGCACCTGCCCGTCGGCTATACGGAGGATATCTTCTCCGCTCTCGACAT
>DGHD01000049.1:1437-1618 GCA_002392505.1 Christensenella sp. UBA3857
CGAGAAGCTGCCCGACTGGAAAGCCTGCGCGGATCTTGTAAGGAAGATCGCGGAGAACTACCGCCTGCCCTACTACACGATGAGCCCCACCTACTCCGTCTGTGCGGATCACGGCTACATCAAGGGCGAGCATTTCACCTGCCCCGAGTGCGGCAGGAAGACCGAGGTCTACAGCCGCATC
>DGHD01000049.1:1675-4814 GCA_002392505.1 Christensenella sp. UBA3857
GCATCACCGGCTATTACCGCCCCGTTCAGAACTGGAACGACGGCAAGACCCAGGAGTTCAAGGACCGTCAGACCTACGTGATAGAGAATTCCGTCCTCACTCACGAGGGTCCGAAGCAGACGGACGACGCCTGCGGCTGCGCCGCCCCCGTCCCCGAGGAGAACGGCGACAGGCTGATGCTCTTCGTATCCGAGACCTGCCCCAACTGCGCCATGGCGGAGTCCGTGCTCAATAAGGCGGGCGTAAAGTACGAAAGGCTCATGGCGGGCGAGAACCTCGATCTCGTTAACGAGTACGGCGTCAATCAGGCGCCCACCCTCGTTTCCGTAAAGGACGGCAAGGCCGAGGTCATCAAGAGCGTTTCCTCCATAATCGGCTGGCTGAGGAAATAAACAAACGCCCGGAATGAGGCACTTCGCAAGGAAGCGCCGAAGGCGATGAACGATAAAGCCGCCCGTGCGGATCATCCGTGCGGGCGGCGGTTTTTTGCTCCGGAATACCGTATTGCGGGTTCATTTCCGATTGACAAACGGCATGAATCATGATATATTTGTGGGTGGATATTTTGCCCGTTAACGGCATAAAAGGAGATTGTTTTATGAAAAAGATCCTAAGCTTCATCTGCGCCGCCTCGCTTATCGCGGCGGTTTTCTGTCTTCTGCCCACGAGCGTCTTTGCAAGCGAAATGACCGGCTCCTGCGGCGATAACGTCACCTACGTTTACGATACCGAAACCAAGGTGCTGACGCTCTCCGGCACGGGCTCCACCAAGGATTACGCGAGCTACGGCACCAACAAGTACCTGTTCGGCTCGAACTCCACCATGAAGCTCGCCACCTCCGTCGTCGTCGGCGAGGGCATCACCCGCCTCGGCGATTACGTGCTGTACGGGCTCACCAAGGTCACGAGCGTTTCCCTGCCCTCCACGCTTACCGAGATCGGTCCGCGCGCTTTCGCAGGCATGAATCTGATGACCGGGATAGAGCTTAACGAGGGGCTTGAGTCCATCGGCGAATACGCGTTCCAGAGCTGGCGTTCTCTCAGCTCGCTTTCCTTCCCCTCCACGCTCACCTATATCGGGAACTCCGCGTTCTCGGGCTGCTCGAACGTTCCGACGCTGGTCGTTCCCGGCAACGTGAAGACCGTTTCGACGTACGCCTTCAACGGCTGGACGGGGCTCACATCCCTCACGATAGAGAACGGCGTCGAGACCATCGGCTCCCAGGCGTTCGGCGGCACGCAGCTCACCGCGGTCGATATCCCCGCGAGCGTTACGAGCCTTACCTTCAACTCCTTTGACGGCAACAATCAGCTCGCCGCCTACAACGTCGACCCCGCCAACCCCAATTACTGCGACGTGAACGGCGTGCTCTATTCCAAGGATATGAAGACGCTCATAAGGTGCCCGGACGCTTACACCGGCGCTTATGAGATCGCCGAGGGCTGCGAGACCGTCTCCCCCTCCTCCTTCCAGAACTGCTTCGGCATTACCGCGATCACCATTCCCGAGGGAGTGACCTCCATCGGCGCGAACGCCTTCCAGGGCACATCGATAACCACGCTCACGCTGCCCGGTACCGTCGCTCACCTCGAGGCGGGCGTGTTCTACGGCTGCAGTACCGTTGAGAACGTCATCGTGAACGGCACAATGACGGAGCTTCCGCAGAACTCCTTCAACGGCTGCTCCTCGCTCAAGACCGTCGTGCTCTCTCCCTCGATAACCACCCTCGGCAACGGCGCGTTCAGCTACTGCTCCGCGCTCGAGACCGTCACCATCCCCGGCGCGCTCACCGCCATCCCCTCCGACTGCTTCAACAGCTGCACCTCGCTCACCGGCTTTGCGATCCCCGATACGGTCACGTCGATAGGCTCCAACGCCTTCTACAACTGCGTCGGCATCACCGAAGCCGCGCTTCCCGAAGGGCTCACCGAGCTTGGCGGCTTCGCCTTCTTCGGCACGTCGATCCAGACCGTTACCGTGCCCGCCGGCGTCACCTTTATAAACGGCTCCGTGTTCGCACGCTGCAATAACCTGACCGAGATCGATTTCCTGGGCGAGATCACTTACGTCAGCACGAACGCCGCCGCCAACTGCCCGAATCTTGTTAAGGTCACGTTCCACTGCCCGGCGCCCGATCCCAAAAACGCCAACGAATCCGCCTTCCAGAACGTCAACAAGGATTTCGAGATCCATTACCCCAATATTTATCCCGAGTGGGAGGAGACCCGTCCCTTCGACGGTAAGAACAGGCAGTACGTTTACGTCGCCGACCTCTACGCGACCGACGTCAGGATGACCGGCGTCGAGCTGCGCGAGCGCGAGACCGCGGACGGCATGGCGGATATCCGCTTCATCGCTAAGGTCACCCCCGTTGACAGGAGCTACGTCGTCAACCGCTACGTCGTCCTGACCAGCGAGAACACCGGCATGACCGTCACCGTCATGTGCCGCCGCATCTGGCACGTCGATCCCGACGGCACGCAGTATTTCACCGCCGTGCTCACGAACGTCCCCGCCGAGCATTTCGATAAGAACGTCTCCGCGCAGGCGTTCCTTACCCTGAACGGCAAATGGGAGGGCGTCATGAGATCGAACGTCGTCTCCGCCTGCGTCAACGACCTGATGGGACAGGATTAAGACTTGCGATCAAAACAGACCGGTTCCTTCGAACCGGTCTGTTTTTCATGCTGCACGAGGGTTTTGGACGATATAACGCCGGGGGCGTAGGAATTAGGAATTAGCAATTAGCAATTAGCAATTAGCAATTGCCCCCTCATCCGTCATTTCTCCCTTTGGTCGAAATGCCACCTTCCCCACCATGGGGGGAAGGCTGAAAAACTTGCGGGCAAAGCGAGAAGCACTCAAGTTTTTAGGACGCACGCACAGGCGAGCAAAGCGAGATGCACGAAAGCTTTTAGGGCGCACGCCAAGCGAGCAAAGCGAGCGCCGCCCACGTGGCCGAAAAATGTTTTTTTCGAGCCGAGTGGGCGTGACGCGGCGCGATAGCCGCGTAACCACGATCACGCAACTCCGAGGAAGCGCTCCTGCGAGACATTTCCCAGTACGTATGCACGCTGTAACAGCAGTGTTACGGAGTTGGGAAGCATAAGTTGGTCGGAAGCATCCCTCATCCACCGC
>DGHD01000049.1:4892-6682 GCA_002392505.1 Christensenella sp. UBA3857
CCCCTTCCCCCCGGGGAAGGCTGAAAAGTCGGCATGCGACCAACCAAAAGGCTTCCCCCCCACTTTGGGGTGGGGAAGCTCCGCGTAAGCGGTGATGAGGGGGGAGTTGAACGATATAATGCCTTGCGGCATTTCGATATAAACGCAGGCGTTTTCGATATACGCATTGGCGTTCGATATGCGCCGAAGGCGCATGAAAGGTCCCTCATCCACCGCTCGTTCAAGAGCGGTCCCCCTTCCCCTTGGGGAAGGCTGACGCTGGCGCGGGCTCGAACCAAAAGGCTTCCCCCCGGTGGGGAAGCTCCGCGTAAGCGGTGATGAGGGGGTATCTTTTTGGAAAATCCGGAGGATTTTCATCCGATAAAAAAAGGAATTTCCTCCCGGAAATCCCTTGTAAAATTGCTAATTGCTAATTCCTAATTGCTAATTCCTAAACATCCCTTCGGTTTTCGATCGCCTTGAACAGGGTGATCTCGTCGACGTACTCGAGGTTGCCGCCGATGGGTATGCCGTGGGCGATGCGGGTGGTCCTCACGCCGAGGGGCTTGAGCTGCTTCGCGATGTACGCGGCGGTGGCTTCGCCCTCCACGTCCGGGTTGGTGGCGAGGATGACCTCCCCGATCTCGCCGGTCTTGACGCGGTCCATTAGCTCCTTTATCCGGATATCGTCTGGACCTATGCCGTCCATGGGCGAGAGCGTGCCGCCGAGCACGTGATAGAGCCCGCGGTACTCGCGCATGCGCTCCATGTACGAAACGTCGCGCGCATCCTTTACGACGCATACGACGCTCCTGTCACGCTTTAAGTCCGCGCATACGGAACAAAGCTCATCCTCCGTGAAATTCCCGCAGACGGGGCAATAGCGGATGCGCTGCTTAGCTTCCGTCATCGCGGAGGCAAGCCCCGCGACCTCCTCCTCCGGGAGGCTCAGGATATGGTAGGCGAGCCTTTGCGCCGTTTTTATGCCTATGCCGGGCAGGCGGTTGAGCCTTGCGACAAGGTTTTCAAGTGCAGGCGTGCTCATCAGAAGCCTAAGTTGAGACCGCCGGTGACCTTGTTCATTTCCTTCGTCATGGTCTCTTCGGCGAGGGCTATCGCGCCGTTCACCGCCGCGATGATGAGGTCCTGGAGCATCTCCACGTCCTCGGGATCGACGCACTCGGGCGCTATCTCGATGCTTTTAAGCTCCTTGCGGCCGTAGATCGTCACCTTGACCGCGCCGCCGCCCGCAGAATACTCGAGCTCCTGATTGCCGACCTCTTCCTGAACGCGCTGGATGTCCTGCTGCATCTTCTGCGCCTTCATCATCATCTGCTGCATATTTCCGCCCATGCCGGGGAATCCGCCTCTTGCCATATTTTTTCCGTCCTTTCGGTTTGTTATCGCCGTTCATTATACCAAATAACGCCCGTTTTGTCCATAGTATTTGACAAACCCCTTCCTTTTGTTTTATAATAAAATGATCAAATATGCGGGCGGGCTCAAGCCCCCCTTTACGAAAGGACGTCCCTTTGATATGAAAAACCTTACGACTGCCGAGCTTCGCGAGCTTTATCTCCGCTTTTTCAAGGAGAGGGGTCACGCGATAATCTCCTCCTCCTCCCTCGTTCCCGAGAACGATCCCTCCGCGCTGTTCACCATGGCGGGCATGCATCCCCTCGTGCCGTATCTTCTCGGCGCGAAGCATCCCGCCGGCGCCCGCCTTGCGGACGTGCAGAAATGCGTCCGCACCGGCGATATAGACGAGGTCGGCGACGCGAGCCACTGCACCTTCTTCGAGATGCTGGGCA
>DGHD01000049.1:6724-10795 GCA_002392505.1 Christensenella sp. UBA3857
GAGATGCTGGGCAACTGGTCGCTCGGCGATTATTTCAAGAAGGAAGCCATCGCCTGGAGCTGGGAATTCCTGACCGGCGAGGAATGGCTCGGGATCGACAAGGACAAGCTCTATTTCACCTGCTTCGCGGGCGAGGAAGGGCTTCCCCGCGACGAGGAGGCGCACGACCGCTGGGTCGAGATGGGCGCAGATCCCTCGCACATATTCTACCTCGGGCGCAAGCATAACTGGTGGGGACCCGCCGGTCAGACCGGTCCCTGCGGTCCCGATACGGAGATGTTCATCGACACCGGCAAGGAGCCCTGCGGCGAAGACTGCTTCCCCGGGTGCGACTGCGGCAAATATCTTGAGATCTGGAACGACGTCTTCATGCAGTACAACAAGACGGCGGACGGGAAATACGAGCCCCTTGCCCAGAAGAACGTCGACACCGGCATGGGTCTCGAGCGCACCGTTGCGACGCTCCAGGGCGTGCCCACCGTTTACGATACCGACGCGTTCACCGGCATTCTCGCCAAGATAAGCGAGCTTTCCGGCAAAAACTACGGCGACTCGCCCGAGGTCACGAAGGCGTTCCGCATAATCGCCGACCATATGAGGACGGCGGCGTTCATGCTGGGCGACCAGCGCGGCGTCACCCCGTCGAACGTCGATCAGGGGTACATACTCCGCCGCATAATCAGGCGCGCCATACGCTACGCGATGCAGCTCGGCATGCCGGAAATGAGCATTTCGAAGGTCGCGGAGGCGGTCATAGAGACCTACTGCGCGATCTATCCCGAGCTTTACGACAACCGTGCGCGCGTTATCGCGGAGCTCGACGCCGAGGAGCAGAAGTTCCAGCGCACCCTGAAGCAGGGCACGAAGGAGTTCGAGCGCATCAAGGCCTCCTTCCCCGACGGCAGGATCGACGGCGTTACCGCGTTCCATCTGTTCGACACGTTCGGCTTCCCCGTGGAGTTCACCGAGGAGCTTGCCAAGGAGAACGGGCTCACCGTCGACGTGGAGGGCTACAAGGCGGCGTTTGCCGAGCATCAGGCGAAATCGAGAGCCGGCGCGGAGCAAAAGTTCAAGGGCGGTCTTGCCGATCATTCCGAGGCGACCACCAAGCTCCACACCGCGACGCACCTTCTGCAGGCCGGGCTTCGCAAGGTGCTCAATGACGACAACATATTCCAGCGCGGCTCGAACATCACCCCCGAAAGGCTCCGCTTCGACTTCTCCTTCCCCAGGAAGGTCACTCCGGAGGAGCTGAAGGAGGTCGAAAAATACGTCAACGACGCGATAAAGGCGGACGTTGAGATCACCTGCGAGGAAATGACCGTGCCCGAAGCGAAGGCGAAGGGCGCCATCGGCGTTTTCGAGAAGAAGTACGGCGAGCTCGTAAAGGTCTACACGATGGGCGAATACTCCTGCGAGATGTGCGGCGGTCCGCACGCGAACCGCACGGGCGAGCTCGGCGTATTCAAGATCAAGAAGGAGGAGGCGTCCTCGTCCGGCGTTCGCAGGATAAAGGCCGTCCTCGAATAAAGGGATCATTATGGCAAAGCGGTCTTCATGGCTTGAATACAACTGGAAGCTTGACGGAGAGGACGCGTATTTCGGCGTGGAGCTGAGCTTCTACCGCACCGCGCCGGACGAAAGTCACCCGCTCCTGGTCTATTTCTGCTGCCAGACGATCGACGAAAAACCCCTCTCTGCGAAGGATATCCGCCGCGCCGTGGCCTTGAGCCGGAAATGCAGCCGGAAGATAAAGGTCACCCCCGCCGGGTTCGTTGAGATGGGCAGCATGCGCCAGTACTATTTCTACACCGCCTCGAAGGAGGAGTACGACGTTTTGAAGGCGATCTCCGTCAAGGAGAAAAAGCTCCTCTGCCGCGTCGGCGGGAAGCGGGAGCCCGACTGGGCGACCTATTTCCAGCTCCTCTACCCCAACGAGGTGAAGTATCAGACCGTCAAAAACCGCGAGCAGGTCGAAAAGCTCCGCTCGATCGGCGACAATACCGATGCGGCGAGGCGCATCAACATACACCTCTCCTTCCGCACGGAGCAGCAGCGCCTCCTCTTTGAGGAGAGCGCACGCCGCGCGGGTTACGCCATCGGCGCGCCGGAGTTCAACAGCGAATCGGAGCTGCCGAACGGCGTGGTCGTCTACCGCATCTCGACCCTTAAGCAGGACGAGATCGACGCAGTGACCGTCCGCGCGATAAGGCTTGCCCAAAAGCTTGAGGGCATGCTCGTCTACTGGGACTGCAACATAGTCCCGAGGAGCGTTACGAAGCGCTATTGATAAGACCGGGAAAGGCAGTTCACATGCACGGCTTTCTTGTTGTAAACCGATTCCTGAACACGACAAAATTCACGGATCTCACCGCCCGCTTTCTGGATTCCGCAGAGCGGCTCTCGGTGGGGCTGTCCGTATATACAAACGACGAGCTTCTGCCCTCCATGGGCGGGGGCTTCGATATTTTACCGGAGGAAACGCCCGATTTCGTCCTCTTTTACGATAAGGACGTGCGCCTTGCGAGCATGCTCGAAAAGCGGGGGTTACGCGTCTTCAACTCCGCCCGCGCGATAGAGCTCTGCGACGATAAGGCGCTGATGCACATCGCGCTCGACGGGCTCGTTCCCATGCCGAAGACCTACTCGGCGCCCTTCACTTACGAGAATATCGGCTATACCGACACGGCGTTCGTCGACCGCCTGTTCGGCGCCTTGGGCGCGCCGCTCGTGATAAAGGAGGCCTGCGGCTCGTTCGGTCAGCAGGTGTTCCTCGCGCACGATCCCGGGGAGGCGAAGCGGATCCTTGCCCGCATTGGCGGGAAAAGGGCTATATTCCAGGAGTTCATCGCCCCGAGCGCCGGGCGCGACATAAGGGTGAACGTCGTCGGCGGGCGGGTGATCGCCGCCATGGAGCGTTGGAACCCCAACGGCGATTTTCGCGCCAACATATCGAACGGCGGCTCCATGCGCGCGCATACTCCCACGGAGGAGGAAGCGGCGCTCGCCGTAAGGACGGCGGAGCTTCTCGGGCTCGACTTCTGCGGCGTCGACATACTTTACGGTGAAAACGGGGAAAGACTCCTGTGCGAGGTCAACTCCAACGCCCATTTCAAGTCCATTTACGACTGCACCGGCGTGAACGCCGCGGACGAGATAATCGCGCACATAAAGGCGTCGTGCGAATGAAAAAAGCTTATATCCTCTACAAAAAAAGCGACGCCGAAAGGAACGGCGTGCTCATCGGGAAATACTTTGCCGCGATCAGAAGGCGCTCCCTCGCGCCCTCGCTCGTGATAACCGACAGGCTCCCCCGGGAGGCGGTGTTCGACCTCGTTTCGGACGGGGCGTTCGTCATCGACCGCGGACGCGATGCGTTGCTCGCCCGGTTCCTTGAGGAAAGGGGGCTTCGGGTATCGAACCCCTCGATCGTGACCGAGACCGCGAACGACAAGCTCCTTACCTACGAAAGGCTCCACGGCGCGGCGCCCATGCTCGAAACGCGCCTCCTGACCGAAGCGGAGCCGCAGCTCGATTACCCCTTCGTGGCGAAGCCCGCGGGCGGGCACGGCGGCAGCGGCGTTACGCTGATCCGCACCCCGGAAGAGCTTGAAGCCTACCGCGCGGCGCACCCCGAAAAAAGCGTCGTGCAGCCCTTTGCCGACGCTCACGGACGCGATATGCGCGTTTACGTGATCGGCGGGAAGCCCGCGGCGGTGATGCTGCGCGAGTCGGGCGGGGATTTCCGCAGTAATTTTTCCCTCGGCGGCAGCGCCAAAACCGTGCCCGTCGGCGAATTGAAGGAGGACGAAACGGCGATAGTGAACGCCGTCTGCTCCGTTCTGCCCCTCGAATACGCGGGCGTCGACGTCATCCGCGACGGCGATAAGGCCCTGCTCAACGAGATCGAGGATCCCGTCGGCGCAAGGATGCTGTACATCTACACCGACGTCGACCCGGCGGAAAGGCACGTGGAGGAGATTACGAGATCGATACAATCAGCAATTAGCAATTAGCAATTAGGTTCATTGACGGTTGCCGAAGGCAATTTTGACCATCCGGTGAATGGTC
>DGHD01000022.1:0-16317 GCA_002392505.1 Christensenella sp. UBA3857
TTCGAGCATGGCGGGCGCAGCAGGGTGCAAAAAGATACCTTTTGAGGCTGTATATCATTAAGTGAATGCGCCCAAACGTTTCTGTGTTTCGGGGGCTCGGGGGTATTGTCTATTTGATTATTCCGTACTCCTTCAAAAGCTCTATCCTGTCTTTGGCGATCCTCAGGCTCTCCTTTGCGCTGACTGGACCGTATTCGTGCTTGAACACGTAATTCCACACCCGCGCGATCCACGCTGCGGGCAGCAGCCATCTCTTGTTTTTGAGGAAGGGGTATCTTCCCTCCAGATCGCGGGCGGGAAGGAAAACGGAGTGCAGCGCGCCCTTTCTGCGGCGCCCCTCCTTATGGGAGGCGACCGCCTCGAGCGTCATGGTGCTGGCATGCAGGCGATTGATGTCGTTCGCGCCGTAAAGTCCGCCCGACAGCACGTCGTTGAGGAAGGGCTCCGCATCTGTTTCGATGCCGTAAAAGACCTCCGGAACTGTGAAGCCGAGGTACTTTTCGCCTATCAGGAACATAGCGGACGCAAGCTTATCCACCCTGACCTTTTCACAGGAGGAGCGTACGTACTGCCAATCGATCTCCTCAAAGTATTTTGCCGCGAACATATTGATATCCGCGAGCTGCCTTATGCCCACTCCGCTGTGGAGGAAATGCTTGTAAGCGTGCAGTATGAGATACAGGATATGGTCCGTCGGCGAGAGAGTGCGGACGGACGTGCCGGCAAAGATGATCTCGGTGCATCGCTCCCTCACGCCGGTGAAGAAATCATTCAGATCGCCGTATGCGGACGAATCGGGCGAGAAGAAGCGCTTATGCACCTCCACGTAAACGCCGCGTTTGTCGTCGCGATAGGCGACTTCGAAATCGTTCTCTATATCGCAGTCCGGTTCGAAAAGCGGGAGCCCGAACTCGGTCAGCGCCTCATGATAGCGCGGCATTTCCGCAGGATCGATCAGCATATCCTCATCGACCGAGGGGCGCTCCTCCGGATTGGGATAAAGACCGCGGCAGATCATGCCCTTCGTGATAATAGGATCGAGTCCTTTTTCTTTGAGGAACCTCAGCAGCAGTATGAATTCGCCGGTCCGCGAAGCCTGATTGACGGTCAGCCGCCTTGCCTTGGCGATCGCACGCTCGCGCCTTTTCGGCAGCGCGGAAAGGGCTTCGGAAGCTTGGGTCGCCTCAACTATAAGGGGATAGACGTTATTTTCATCCGCAAGCCGAAAAAGGCGAAGCCATTCCTCGCTCGTGAGGGGCTTCGCCCACTGAACCTGCTCATTGTGCAGCGCACAGCGGAGCGCATCAAGAAACAGTTCTTCGGTCCTGCTCATTTGTTTGGATCACAGTCCTCCCTGACCCTGACCGCTGGGAACGACTATGATGATATCGCCGCCGTCCTGTATCGCGCCGGCGCCCTCGGGATCCTGCGTCGCGTCAGGATCCTGCGTAGCGTCGGGATCCTGCGTAGCGTTCGGATCGGTCGTCGCATCGGGATCGGTCGTCGCATTCGGGTCGGTCGTCGCATTCGGGTCGGTCGTCGCATTCGGGTCGTTCGTCACTTCCGTCCCGTCGGTAACGGCGGGCACGTCGGAAGGTTTGGGATCGCCCTTCTCCGTATTATTACATACTGTAAATTTAAGGACCACAGCGGCGATGATAACGATCAGCACCGCGGCAACTATCGTGATGATACCTTTTTTACTCATCTGTTTCTCCTTTCTCTTCGGCAGGGATCAAGTAGTTAAGCTCCCTCATCTGCCGTATAAAATCCTCGATCGCCTGCCGGATAACGGCGGGATCGTCGATATCGAATTCAGCCTGGACCGCCTCGAAAAGCCCGTCGACGTCCGCGCCGCTCGAGAGCTTCTCCCAAAGGAAGGCGGAGGAATCGTTGAGCTGCGTTACGTACGGGCACTTGTCGAGCAGATCCTTCGCCGCCACGAGCACGTACTCGCCGCAGATCGAGGTGAGCACGACGCCAGGTCTTGTCACGAACTTATCCATCGGAGCCTCCTTTAAGCGCCGCGAGCCTTTCCATAAACAACCCGCGAAGCAGCTTTGTTGATTCGTCGTCGCCCTTGTTCCTCAGCTTCCAGACGGGAGCGACGGTCAAGAGCTTTTCCATAAGCAGAGCGAGCGAGCGGATCTCGTCCTCCGTCTCCGGGCGGACGATGAACTGATTGAAAAACGGGAGTATGCAGTCCTTCGGCTCCATCGGCGAGAGGGTGTTCTCCCCCGCCTGCTCGAGCAGCACCACGCCGCCGAGCGGCGCCGACAGCTTGCTGCCGATGTTCTCCTTGCCGTTCCACGACGTGCCGGAAACAAGTATCGACCCGTCCTCCTGCGGCGTAAGCACCGGCATATCGCCGGAGATCATCGTTATCTCGCCGGGAAAAAGCCTCTGCCAATTGAAATACTGCGTCGTTTTTCCGGTGCCGCTCGGTGCGGTGACCAACCACGCATACCCGCCCATCACGAACGACGCCGAGTGGAATATGCACGCGTTCCACCTTAAAAGCGCCTTCGCCGTGAGCGGTATCAAACAGCGGTACTCCACATAATGGTCGGACGAATCCTCGGGCAAGAGCTTCCGCCCAAGCTCGATCAGCTCCGGCCAAACGCGGATATCATACTCCTCCCCTTCAGCCGGACGGATATAATCGCGAAAATCATACCGCGTGTACGGATAAAGGAACGAATACCTGACCGCATGCCCCGCATATTCAACCTGAAAAACCTTTTCCATCTATTTTATTATACACTACAACCATAGCATGTCAAGATGTAATTGAGTAAAAGGAAAGCGCGGGGCAAAAGCCCCGCGCTGTGGGTTGAGTTTCATACGAATCCTCAGTTACGGATTAATCTCCCAAGAAGAATCCCATGGAATATCTGGATGGTATTCACTCCAAGTGCTTTGACCGCCAAGGTTCTGATACCACCAAATACCGTAATCAGTTAAGTTGATAGAGCCATCAAAATTATAGTCCTCACCAAAGTCATTCAGCCATTCGTCGAAAGTACAAGGATAAGGGTTCGTCGTATTTCCCCCGGTACCGCCGCCGATGATGGTCGGATCGTTGGGATCAGGATCAAGTCCGGACAACATTATAGAGGGGAGACCAAATTTCTTTGCCATTTTCATTCACCTCTTTCTGATTATAGGCTGTTCGGCTGGTATACGCCTATCGTGCTGACTACAGGAGTATCATCTTTGTGTATCTTGGTCATATTCTCGAGCCCCGTATATACGCTCTGTACCGTTCCGGTCACAAGCAAGCCATCGAGAGTGACCCAATAACGAAGCACTTCATCTTCGTTATTCAGTAGATTGCCGGTCCAATTGCTGTTAGAGCCGGTGTTGTCGATGACCGTCAAATAGGTCATCCAACCCCTTGTTACGCCCTGAAGCCTAAACACCTTTTCAGGAGACAGAACAACGGTATTGCCGCCGTTTGCAGGCCTGATGGACAGTCGTGCGGCAACCCTTGCCTTATGAACTCCATCCGCTGTATTGTGAGTGATGATGAAGCCGGTCTCGCTGTAGTTAAGGTCATCAACGTCGGAGATGAGCCATGCGTTCGCAATGGGATATCCGGCGGAAGCATCCTTATAGTAAGTATAGTGCAGATAGGGCTGCAGGTACTTACCGGCCAGAACTTCCTTAACATAATACGTCGTTCCGTGAACAGGATAGATCTCGTTGCCCTTTTCATCGCCGTTAGCGGCAATATATGCGTCGGAAAGCTTCCATACGTTTGCAGTATCGGCCGTATAAGGCTTGCCGGTGGAATCCGTATACTTGTTATCTTCCCAATCGGATTCGGCAAGATTCGCGGCGTCGAATCCCTCCGTCTTATCGGAATAGTCCCTATAGTATCCGCCATAAAGGAAGCCTTCAGCAGTCTTCGAGGTAAGATCATAAGTCTCGCCCATGACAGCGGTGACCCTCTCAACCACATTAGTACCGGAATGGTAGATGTAGAAGACGGGAGCGCCCCAAACTGCATACAGGGTATTGCCGTTTGGTACCTCTTCGGAACCGATACCGTAGATACCGCCGAGTTCAAACTTAACGATGCCTTCGTCTGCATCTGCCTCAACGTCGTTCCAACCAAGGAGATGGCAAGCCGGAATTTCAAAGCCTTCGCCGTTGCTGAGCAGGATCGCGGAGTTCAACAGGATGTTCTCAAGCTTGTTGGTGCCGGTAGTATAACCAGGCAGCTCGGTGCTGAGATCATCTTTCACGGGGTAACCGAGGTTAGTTAGAGTCGCTGAGGTCGGTGTCGTTCCTTCGGGAGCGTTTATAACGTAGGTTAAGCTAGTAACCTTCGCATTGGTCGCATAAACAGCAGTTACAGTGAAGTCAAACCACGGAGTGCCGCTTATCTGATCCGATCCGTTCTGTACTGCAAGATCAGCGAGGACGGTGAAAGTGTCGTTCGGCTGAACGATGCTTCCATCCGGCGTCTGCCAACCAATGAAGAAGTAGTTAGCGTTGGCTGCGTTCACTGTCGGCGCGGCAGGTGCGATGCACTCGGAACGGTCGGAGTAAACATAGCCGGTGGAATCAATAACGGTGTCGCTCTTATCGGTGGTATTATAGATAACCTGGATATAACCTGCGCGCCTCCACATTGCACGTATAGCGGTGTCGTGAGTGGTGGGGGTTCCGAAGGTGTAGGGCTCAAGGTAACCGTTTTCTTCGTCGGTTTCTTCGATAGCGGGCGGCAGGCCGTTGCCGGTTCCGTCGTAATGACCCATTTCCTTATTGACGACCTCATACCAACCGTAGAAGGTATAGGCGCTGGGAACTTCCTTGTACTTCACAGCCTGGCCGTTCACCATATAGACATGGCTCTGTAACTGTGCCGCGGATACGGTGATGGTGTCGCCGTCGCCGTTGACGTAGGAGTACGGACTGTTGATATCCTCGATATAGAAGGCCCTTCTGGGGTTCTCGTGATCGAATATGACGTAGTAGAAAGTGCCGTTCTCGTCAGGATAGTAGTTGCGGCTCGTCTCAATGTCGAAGTAGCGCTCGATGATCTCGCCCCAGTCGGTGTTGAAGTAGGACGCCTCAGTGGGGGAGATGACGCCGCCGTTGGGCTGGACCCATACGCGGAAGCGGATAGGATTGTAGCCAGCGAAGAAGACGAGGTTCTTCATCGGCATCTTCTTATAAACGGTGTACTTGAGCGTGCCGTCAGCGTTTTTCTGATCGTCGGTCGCGACCTTGAGCGCCGCGGCGAGCTGAGCCGCGGTGGGATCGTTGAAGAACACCTTGGTGGTGCACGCGGAGTCTGCGTACCAGCCGTTGAAGTACTTGCCTTCGTAGGTCGGGACATTGGGCATGTTGGCGTAGGGCGTAGTGGTAGCCGCGGCCGTTCCGCGCCCGGTAAGATCATGCTCGAAGAGGATGGTCTCCGCGCTGCCGAGCGAATTGCCGTTCGTACTGTCGACGTAGCTTATCTCGTAGCTCTTGCGCTTGAAGCGGACCTGGACATCGTAGTAATCATAATAAGTACTCCATCCTTGAGTATATGTCTCTCTTAGCGGCACAGTTGCATAGTCGCCATTTGAGGCCGGCGTGCCCGCGGAGGTCCATGAACCCCAACTGGTTGATGATTGATGAGCGGTGCTGTTGGAGTTCCTTCTGATCCTGTATTCCAACGCATAGAATCCGGGGTATTTATCCGTAATGGTAAACTTATTTGCAGAACTGTCAAACTGCATGTAGTAATTCTGGCTTGTGCTAGAATAATCATCCTCGGTCAGGGTCTCACGGATAAGCTCGACGGAACTGTGGGTCGTATCTGCTCCAATGCGGAACAGATCGATCTGGGTATCGGCGTTGTTCGGCAGCTTGAATGCTCCGAGGTAGATCAGACCGTACCAGCCGCCATCATAAACTTGCCAAGTATACCCGTCGTCGAGCGCCCAGTTCGTGAAGGGCTGCTCGTAGAGGCCTTCATACGAGGTGGTTTGAGCTTCTACGCGGTTATGCGTGCCGGGAGCCGTCGGATCGGGGCCCTCGCCCACGTGATAGTAGCCGCTGTTATTGGTTCCGGTGGCGTTGTAGCGATAGAATATCGGCCAATACTCCGTATAGTTCGAATAACAGTAAAACAGTATATGGTTGTATGTTTCTGATGGAGTAATGTCACTGAACGTTGCACTGTACATGGTGGCACCACTTTCCACATATTTTGTTACATTGCCACTTTGAGCCTCTGCTTGTGTATAGTAATACTTGTTTCCGTTGAAATACAAAGTATCACTGGATGCGGGAGTATAATCCGCCATCGGGCCGGTGCCTACTGCAAAGTAGCTGTTGTTGACGTAGTGGTAATAAAGCGGGAAATACGCCGTAACATTGCTGTCCGTCGTATAAGCTTCATACCAATGGCCCTCGGGGCTCATCATCGCGTTAGCCTGGGCGGTTGCAAGATCGTTACCCTCGTCAAAGATGTTGCCGGTGGTGGAGGCGAAGTACAGAGTCGGCGAGTTGTTGATCAAGTCGCTGTAACCGATAACGGTATATTTGTTAGTTGAAGAATTATAGGTTACGCTTGATCCTCCGTACCAGAGCTGAGTGAAGTTTTTCGGCTCCAGATCGGCCGCGGGACCGGTGCCGACGAGGTAATAGCCGTCAGCCGGCGCCTGTGAGGTGTAATGGTAGTATTCGCCCTGCCCTTCCTCAACCTCCGTATAGGTATAGTCGGGAGTGTAGGAACCGTCGGAAGAATCGTTGATAAAGTGATGGAAGTTGATCGTGATACGGTTCCTGTTGTAGTACACGTTGAGAACGGTGGAGCCGTCCGCCTCGACCGTTGCCGAGAGCGTATCGTGCGGGGTGGCGACGTCATGATGGAAGCCGGTGAAATCATAGATGATGCCGTCGACCTCGACCTTTTCGCCGTTAGCGATATTGCGGTATTCTGCCGGCACGTTAACGACGGAGCCCGTCTTTGCGGTATCCTTAACGATGAACTCAACGTCGTACTGCTCGGTGCCGTTTATCTCGTCTTCGAGAGTATCGGTGACCTGCTGCTTCCATACGACGATGGTGTAGTTGACGTCGATAGCTTCCCACTTGGCGGTGAGCGTAACGTCCGCGGTAAGATAAGCGTTGCCCTTGCCGTTTACGTAGTTGCCGTTGGCGTCGGTCCACTGGGTCTCGCCCTCGTACCAGCCCTTGAACTCATAACCGGGACGGGAGGAAACGGGGAGCGTGGGCTGATCGGCGTTGATCAGGTGCCCCTGCTGGACGGGAACGGGCGCGACGTAGGCAGCGCCGGTACCCTTGCGGATATGGGTGCCGCCGTTGTTCTTGCCGACATAGGTAACTTCCAAAGTCTCGGGATCTACGTAATAATCTGCTTCCGCCGGATTATCGGAGGGGATGTATGTCCAGTCGTTCTTATCGAAGTTGATCCAACGCGCGTTCGCGATGCAGGGATAGAGATCGAGTCTGCCGGATGAGGGAATAGTCACGGTTGCGTTGACGATCGTTGCGCTTGGTGTGGTCGGCGCATTTGCAGCAGTACTCCAACCGAGGAAGGTCTTTTGCGATGCATCAGCCCCCATGGGAGAATAGGTAACGATCCACTCGCCGTCTTCTTTCGTTGCGGCAGAAGGAACGTCATAGCTGATGGTACGGAAGATAGAGCCGTTTTCATCGTGGTAAACGATATAATAGGTCTTATCGAAGCGCGCGTACAGCTCAACTACGTTCTGACCGGTGACGCCGGTGATGACGATACCATCGCCGTCCGTGTTGGGATCGAGAACACACTCGCCCCAATCGTTACCGCTCTTGGTGTACCAACCCATGAACCTGGCGTTGGGGTCGACCGCTCCGCCGACTGCGCTGTCATAGGAGGGAGTTCCGGGATAGTACAGCGTTTCGTTGTTGCCGACGTACTGCCATGAAACCTGCTGCCCGTTATTGTTAAAAACATAGCGCTGAGAGCCGTAATAGAACTCATACTTATTGGAATCCATTGCGGGGAATTCGCTGGGTTCCTCACCGCCGATTACCGCGTACACGGAGAAGTCACGCGCGTCGAAGGAGACGGTCTCGCCATCGGACTCGACGTCCTCGACGGGATCGACGAAGGGAACTTCGTTCACGACTTCCTCTGCGCTGGCGCCGATGTGGACGACGGAGAGATCGTCACAACCGTCAAAGCCGGCGTAGGAAAGCGTAACCTTAACGTCGCTGCCGGGCTGGAACTCCTGCCCGTTATGGTAGAAGGTGATATCCACTGCCGCGATAACGTCGCCGTTAATGAGGTCGCTGTTATCGACCGCGGTCTGGATATTCGTGGTGTTGTAGACCCTTTCGACGTACATCTCGGTCCCCTCAGGCAGTGCGCCTGCGGGTGCCTCGACGTTTACGACAAGACCGCCAAGGTCATCGCCGCCGAAGGACTGCGCCGGATAATTCGGCGTGGGTTTGTACCAGGGCAGGGGACGTACGATGATCTCCCACCAGTTACGGATCAGATCGCCGAATCCGTTGGTTCCGTCATTGTACTGCGGACCGGCAAATACCGAACCGGGCACAACGCCGAGGACCATTACAAGGACGAGCATCAGCGAAATGATTTTTGCAAAACGCTTGTTCAAAGTTCCTTCCTCCTTTGAGAAATATAACAAAATTTGATTTCAACTTTATATGACATACCATGCGAACATAGGATGACATAGTAAGCCTTATACATCGTAATCTTACTACAAACCATTTCTTCTGTCAATAAAAAAATGGTCCCAATCCATTATTTTTTTGATATATTGTTTCGCGGCGGCGCATGCCGCTTTTTTTCGGAGTAAAGATCCCGCGCGGCGCCCTCCACGGTTTGCAATACGCAAGCGGATGTGTTAAGATATAAGTGCAAATCCAGCAGCGAGGTGCAGTATGAAAAAGTCCGTCTTCCCCGTTATCGCGGGTATTGCTTCCATTATAATAGTGCTTGCGTTTGCGGCGGTGCTCATCATACCTTCCGCGCGGGAGGTGTTCAAGGGGCTCTCCGCCGGGCACCCGTACATAATGGGCTTTGTCAAATTCGGTCTGCTCGCCACCGCGGGCGAGGTATTCGCGATGATGATCCGCAGGAAGGGTTGGGCGGCGCCGTACTATATCGGCTGGCGCATGCTGATATGGGGATTGATCGGCATTGCGATCACGTTTATGATGAAGACCTATTTTCTGGGCGTCGCGGGGCTGATGGACGCGGGACTGCTGCCAGGCAAGGGCGAAGGGTTCTGGAGCAAGCTCTTAAGGGCATTCTACACGGCGGCGGTGATGAACCTGACCTTCGGACCGACCTTCATGGCGACACACAAATGCACGGACAAGTACCTTGAACTGAGGCACGGCGGCGTTAAAAAGCCCGGCTTGAAGGGAGTTGTGAACGGCGTAGACTGGCATGGCTTCGTGAGCTTCACGCTGTTCAAGACGATACCGCTGTTCTGGATCCCCGCGCACACGCTGACTTTCATGCTGCCTGAAGAGTATCAGGTAGCAATGGCGGCGGCGCTGAGTATCGCACTCGGGATAATACTGAGCCTTAAAAAGTGAGCAATAAAAAAAGAAGGGGAGGGTTTTTCGCCCTCCCCCTTTTTATTTATATGCGTCAGTTATCCGCTCTGTTGTAGCCGTTCTTCATGGTCTTCTGGGATTCGAGAAGGACGCTGTTAAGGGTCTTGGTCGATTCCGCCTTCGCCATTTCGGCAAGCTCGTCGTTCGCCTTTTCGCAGAGGGAGATATCGCCGGTCTCGGCGATCTTCGCGTCGTACTCCTTTACGATGCGGCGGCCCTTCGCCATGACGGTGAACTGATACCTTTCGATGAACTGCGCGCAGGTGTTGTAGCTGTGATCCGCGAGCGCGCCGATAAGGCAGCTTGCCCAATAGAAATTATCGGTCGAGACGTCGAGCGTGACGTTCGAGAGGTACGCGGGCATTTTGTGCACGTTGGGATAGACGGGCAAGAGCGCGTCGAACGTGGTGGAGCCGAAGCAGATCCACTCGATGCCGTGTATCGCCTCGGGAACGCCGTTCCTTATCTGGCAGACGGAGGTGACTCCGGTGCGGTTGATGCCTATGGAGCGGTACTTGCCGCGCATGCCGGTATCCCGGTTGAGATAGGGATTGTACGGCGTGCCCTGATAGTTGGAGGAGAGCATGTACTTTACGTCCTCCACGGCGAGCTTCCTTTCGGGCACGAACGACCAGGGGATATTGTCGCTCTCGGGACCGAACTCGGCGTTCTCCCCCTCCCACCTGTGGGTCGTGGGGGTAAGGTATCTGCCCATGAACCAGGCGCGCGGGGTGTTGTAGATATGGTCCTGATCGGAATGCGAGCCGAATATCTTTCGCGGATCGAACTCGCCGTTCTGATTGCAGTCGAGGCGGTTTTCCGCTATGAACTCCTTAAGATCCGCGGAGCACATATGCGCCTTCTTTTTGCCTAACGCGTCTTCAAGGTCAAACGAATCCATGCCGAACTGGTTGGGCATAATAACGACCCTGTCGTCCGGCACGCGCTTTGCCATCCAATGATGCCCACCGATGGTCTCCATCCACCAGACCTCGTTCTCGTCGTTGAAGGCGACGCCGTTCGATTCGTACGTCCCGTACTTTTCGAGAAGCTCCGCAAAGCGCAGTACGCCCTCCCTCGCGGTCTTTACGTAGGGCAGCACGAGCATTACGATATCCTCCTCGCCGATGCCGCCGGGAACGTCCTTTTCGCCGCGCTTTTCGGCTTTTTTGTAAACGACCAAAGGATCCGCCGCGAGCACGCGGGGGTTGGTGGTGATGGTCTCCGTCGCGGTCATGCCTACGTTTGCGGCGTTGACGCCGGTCGCCGCCCACACGCCGTTCTTGGGATTGACGCTGGGGCACGCGGTGCAGCGCATGGGATCGCCGGGAAGCTCTATCTCAACGTGGGATATGACGGACTTATACTTTTTCTTGTGATCCTTCGGCTCGAGGACTATAAGCTTTTTGGTTTCGAAATTTCCGTCGTCCGTGCGGGCGATCATGGTCGAGTTATCGTTCGAGGCCTTTTTGCCTACGAGTATCGTTGTGCAGGGCATTATAAACTTCCTTTCTTTATCGATATGACGAACGCGGCCCAACGGCCGCGTTCGGTGTTTGTTATTGAGTTATTCCTCTTCCTCTTCCTCGGGAAGGTTGGCGTTGTGGTAGACGTTCTGGACGTCGTCATCGTCGTCGAACATGTCGAGGAGCCTCTGCACCTTCATGACCATCTCGGGATCGGTCACGTCGACGGTGGTCTGGGGGATCATCTCGACCTCTCCGGAGAGTATGTTGAGACCCATGCCCTCAAGCGCCTCACGCACGGCGTAATAGTCGTTCGGTGCGGTGTAGACCTCGAAGCAGTCGTCCTGGGGAACGAAGTCCTCCGCGCCGGCGTCGAGCGCCGCCATCATGAGCTCGTCCTCATCGGTCTCGGAAGTGCGCTCTATAACGATAACGCCCTTCTTGTCGAACATATAGGAAACGCAGCCGGTGTTGCCCATGCCGTTGCCGTACTTATCGAAGATATGCCTGAGCTCCGCGGCGGTGCGGTTCTTGTTGTCGGTAACGACCTCCACGATGAGAGCGATGCCGGCGGGACCGTAACCCTCGTAAGAGCCTTCCTCGTAGTTGACGCCGGCGCCCTCGCCGACCGCCTTCTTGATGGAACGGTTGATATTGTCGTTGGGCATGTTCGCCGCCTTCGCCTTGGCGATGACGTCGCGCAGCTTGGAGTTGTTGGCGGGATCGCCGCCGCCCTCCTTGACGGCTATCGCTATCTCACGACCGATCTTCGTAAAGATCTTGCCCCTCGCGTTATCGGTCTTTTCCTTCTTGTTCTTGATGTTTGCCCATTTGGAATGTCCTGACATAATAAACCTCCTCGGTATTAATCTTTTTTTGTTTTTTGGCAGACGCCGCAAGGCGCTTTTCGTTGTGCCGCGCTGCGGATCCCATCTCGCAGGAGCGGTTATCCGTACTTGCGTGATCGCGGTCTTGCGGCTCTCGCGCCGCGCCCGCGCTGCCCCGCGCGGCTCCCTTCGGTCGCGGAGCGGCTTTATCCGGCCCGGACCTTTCGTTGTTTTAAGAGGATACGGTCAGTTCATTCCTTGATGTTAGCCCATTTGGAATGTCCTGACATAATAAACCTCCTCGGTATTAATCTTTTTTTGTTTTTTGGCAGACGCCGCAAGGCGCTTTTCGTTGTGCCGCGCTGCGGATCCCATCTCGCAGGAGCGGTTATCCGTACTTGCGTGATCGCGGTCTTGCGGCTCTCGCGCCGCGCCCGCGCTGCCCCGCGCGGCTCCCTTCGGTCGCGGAACGGCTTTATCCGGCCCGGACCTTTCGTTGTTTTAAGAGGATACGGTCAGTTCATTCCTTGATATTTGCCCATTTGGAATGTCCTGACATATTGTTAAACCTCCTAAATATTTCAATTGTTCAGTTGATTGGTCTGCATACCGCGACGACCCTTGTGCGCGACATATGCAGTATGTGGTCGTAATCACCCAGACAGGTGATCAGCGTGAGCCTTGTGTCCCAGGTCTGCGCCATGACCTCTGGCGGTACGGCGTCGTACTTGTAGCTCGTTATCGACTCCACCGTGTAGAACACGACGTCGCCGCTTTCAAGCGTTACCCACACGTGGTCTCCGACCTTGAGACCCTTATGCAGTATCGAGAAGAGACCCTTCTGCCCGTGATACCTGTTGTGACCGGCGATTATGCAGTTGCCCGGCTCATTCGGCGCGGAGCCGTACTTATACCAGCCCGCGATATCGTGAGTGGGGACCGTTGCCATTTCGCCGTTGGCGTTGACGCCTACGGGGATCACCTTTACCGATATCCCATGCTCCTCGAAATAAACGCCGACCGGAGCGGAGGGGTCGCCCGTGCCGCCGTTATGCGGTCCGGGAGCGGCAGTGGCGCCGGGTCCGGCAGTATGGTCCGGAGCGGGAGTCTCGTTTTGTCCGGGGGTCTGCCCGGGAGTTTCATAAGGTCCCGCCGATGGCAAAGGGGCGTCGGAAGCGATCTCCGTCGGCGGAGGGGCTGTCACCCACGGTCCGGGAGTGCTGTCCGGCGGGCGTGTAACGTCCGGGATCTCGGCGGTGTTGTGATTGAAGATATCCGTCTGATCCCTTAAAATGATGATCACGCCGGATATTATCAGAACGGCGGCAACGATATAGAGCACCGTATTGAACAGCCTGTTCCTCTTGCGGCGCTTTTTCTTTGCTTCTTCATTCAGTTTTTCCGGCGTATTATTATCCATATTACAGTATTATAACAAATAAATTCGCTATTGGCAACAGAAAATATTTATGCTATAATAGGAATGTTAGAATTAAAGTGGAGGTTTGTGCCCACATGACTATACACGAAAGCATTGCCGCGAAGGTCTCCGCCTTTGCCGGCGTTACCGAAGAGGACGTCCTCGGCTGGTTTGAGACGCCTCCCACCCCCGACAAGGGCGATATCGCGCTGCCCTGCTTCAAGCTTGCGAAGGCTCTGCGCAAGGCGCCCCCCATGATCGCCGCGGAGCTTGCAAAGGAATTCGAGGGCTTCGGCGGCATCGTGAAAGCGGAGCCCGCCGGCGGATACCTCAATTTCTTCCTCGACCGCACGGGCGAGGCGAAAAAGCTCGTCCTCAAGGTGCTTGAGGAGGGCGATTCCTACGGTTCTTCCGACGAGGGCGGTATGAGGAACGTCTGCATCGACTTTTCCTCCATCAATATCTGCAAGCCCTTCGGCATACACCATATCACCACCACGGTGCTTGGGCATTCGCTCTCGAGGATATTCCGGCACCTGGGCTACAACCCTGTCAGGATCAACCACCTGGGCGACTGGGGCACGCAGTTCGGAAAGATGCTCGTCGCCTACAAGAAGTGGGGCGATAAGGAAAGGATCGAAAACGCCGCGTCCCCGACGCGCGAGCTCGTGGATCTTTACGTCAAATTCCATCAGGAGGCGGAAAAGGATCCCTCTCTCGACGACGAGGCGAGGGCGGCGTTCCGCTCCATCGAGCTGCACGATCCCGAGAATTGGGAGCTCTATCAGTGGTTCAAGGAGCTGACGATCAGGGAAGCGCAGCGCGTTTACGATCTGCTCGGCGTGGAGTTCGACAGCTATAACGGCGAGGCGTTCTATGAGGACAAGATGCCCGCGGTCATAGACGAGCTCAAGGCGAAGGGCGTCACGACCGTCGACAACGGCATGACGATAGTCGATCTTTCGGCTTACGATATGCCCCCCTGCCTCATTCTGAAATCGAACGGCGGCACGATCTATCCGACCCGCGATATCACCGCCGCGATCTACCGCAAGAACACATACGATTTCTACAAGAACCTTTACGTCGTCGCCTATCAGCAGAACCTCCATTTCAGGCAGGTTTTCAAGACGCTGGAGCTAATGGGCTACGATTGGGCGAAGGACTGCGTGCACGTCAATTTCGGCATGATCAGCATGCAGGATATGACCTTCTCGACGAGGAAGGGCAACGCCATTTATCTCGAGGACGTGCTTATGAAGGCGATCGAGAAGACCAAGGCGATCATGCAGGAGAAGAGCCCCGACCTTGCCGATATGGACGAGGTCGCGCGGCAGGTCGGCGTCGGCGCCGTCGTGTGGGGCCCGCTCTATTCCTCGAGGATAAAGGACTTCACGTTCAGCTGGGAAAAGGCTTTGAACTTCGAGGGCGAGACCGCTCCCTACGCGCAGTACACACACGCAAGGTGCTGCTCCGTTTTGAGAAAGGCGGAAGGTTACAATATCGTAAAGGCGGATTGGTCCTGCCTTGATAACGAGAGCACCGCGAACCTCATAAAGGCGATGAAGGCGCTCCCCGCGGCGATAGAGAACGCCGCCGAGAAGTACGAGCCGTACCTTATTTCGAGGAACGTGATCGAGATCTGCTCCGCATTCAACAAGTTCTATTTTGAGAACCGCATCATGGACGAGAACGAGGGCGTTCGCTCCGCCCGTCTCGCCGTGACCGACGCCGCACGAAAGGTGATAAAGCTCGGACTGTACCTCGTCGGTATAGAGGCGCCGGAGAGGATGTAAGGCGCTGCTCGCAGGCAGCTGCCGCCACCTCTTCCACCACCGCCTTGGGGCGGCGGTCCCCCTTCCCCTCAATAGGGGAAGGGACAATGACGCCGCGACTTATGCTCCTTCCCCTATTGAGGGGAAGGGGGACCGTGAACGCAGTGAACGGTGGATGAGGTGGTCGTATGTTTTGCCGAAAGTAAGCAAAAACGCAAACCCGCCGATCGCTCAAACGGAGGCATCATGAACAGAAACGATCCCGGTCTCACGCCGCTGGCGCAGCAGCTTCGCAAAAACATGACCGAGGAAGAAAAGCACGTTTGGTACTGCTGCCTTAAGAAAATGCCGTTCAGGTTCCACCGGCAGAAGGTCATCGGCAAATACATAGTCGATTTCTACTGCGCAGAGAAAAAGACCGTGATAGAGATCGACGGCGAACAACACTATACTGAGCAGGGGCGCAGAGACGACGCCGAGCGCACCGCATATTTGAACAGCAGGAGGCTCACGGTACTGCGTTATTCCAATCACGAGGTCAGGACGAATCTATCCGGGGTCTTCAACGATATTTATTATCGGCTGGGAGGAAAATGCGATCCTTCACTGAAACCTGAAGTCTGAGCAGCTGCCGCCACCTCTTCCACCACCGCCTTGGGGCGGCGGTCCCCCTTCCCCTCAATAGGGGAAGGAGCAGGCGTTGAAGTGCCGGAGAGGATGTAAGCTATAATCGGCAATCAGCAATTAACTAATAATAACAGAAACCACTCAAATATTATTCGAAAGGAAGCAATACAATGATCATCATGGATGAGTACCGCCAGCAGCTTACGGCGGTGATTGCTGCCCTCAAGCAGGCGGGTGAATCCCTTTAAGGTCGCCGAGCTTGCCGAGGAGAAGAAACAGCTCGAGGACGAAATGGGCAAGGACGGCTTCTGGGACGACGTTGAAAACGCCAACAAGGTGAACCAGCGCATGAAGTCCATATCGTCGAAGCTCGACAAATACGACAAGCTCAACGCCATGTGCGAGGATTTCGAGGTCCTCATGGACATGGGCGAGGAGGACGAGGACATGGCGGAGGAAGTCCCCGGCGAATTTGAGAAGCTCAAAAAGGCCGTGGAGGATTTCCACCTGGCGGCGCTTTTGACCGGCCCCTACGACGCATACAACGCGGTGCTTTCGCTCCACGCGGGCGCGGGCGGCACCGAGGCGCAGGA
>DGHD01000022.1:16386-38117 GCA_002392505.1 Christensenella sp. UBA3857
TGGGTCAGCATGCTCTACCGCATGTACGTCCGCTACTGCGAGCGCATGGGCTACACCGTTAAGGAGCTCGACCTTCTTGACGGCGAAGAAGCCGGCATCAAGTCCGTCACCTTCGAGGTGCAGGGCGAAAACGCCTACGGCTACCTGAAGGCGGAAAAGGGCGTGCACAGGCTCGTTCGCATCAGCCCCTTCGATTCCTCCGGAAGAAGGCACACCTCCTTCGCTTCTCTCGACGTCACCCCGATACTTACCGAGGACGACAATTCCATCGAGATCAAGCCCGAGGATATCCGCATAGATACCTACCGTTCCGGCGGCGCAGGCGGACAGAACGTCAACAAGGTCTCCTCCGCTATCCGCATCACCCACTTTGCGACGGGCATCGTCGTGCAGTGCCAGAACGAAAGGAGCCAGCTCCAGAACAAGGAAGTCGCCATGCGTATTTTGAAGGGCAAGCTGCTTGAGATCAAGGAGCGCGAGCGCATGGAGAAGATGGCGGACATTAAGGGCGAGCTCAAGAAGATCGAATGGGGCAGTCAGATCCGCTCCTACGTATTCCAGCCCTACACGATGGTCAAGGACCACCGCACCGGCTGCGAGACCGGCAATATCCAGGCGGTCATGGACGGCGAGATCGACGAGTTCATTCATCAGTATCTGATAAAGATGTGATCTCAAAAAGGCATGGGGAGATCCCATGCCTTTATTACTTGTCATTACGTGTATAAAGGAGCGATCTGTTATGAAAAAGCCGGTTTTTGCGCTTGCGCTTTGTCTCATATTTCTGCTGACGCTCTCCCCCGCCGCGGCGTTCTCCAAAAAGCACGTCCGCACGGAGGGGTCCGATCCGTACGCGCTCGAACCGCGCGTGTCGGACGGGGTGAGTATTTCCGCGGCGAGCGAGGGCTCCATGGAGATACTCGCGCATGAAGACGGAGATATGCTCGTTTTCGACGAGACGAAGAGGCTTTCCTTCATAGCGGAATACGGCGAAGGCTGGCTCCCCTGCAACAGGTATTCGCATTTCTTCCCGAACGACAGCCGCGCTTCGAGGACGGACGCCGGGGCGGGCGTTTACGTTTACTCCTTCAACGCGGACGAGGGCGGGTGCGTTCCGCTTTCCGAATGGGATTCCGTTTCGATAAACGCCTCCGCCGAGGCGCTGCCCAAGCTGTACATAGACGCCGAGGTCCCCTTTGACGAGATCGGCAAGGAGGCGTGGGTAAATGCGAATTACACGCTCACCCTCGGTACCAAGGAATTCGAAAGCGGCGGATTCGAGGGTTCCGGCAAGGTCAAGGGCAGGGGCAATTCCTCCTGGACGTATCCCAAAAAGCCGTACTCCATTAAGCTCGATTCGAAGGCTTCGCTGCTCGATATCCCGAAGACAAAGAAATACGCAGTCATACCGAGCTATTACGACGGCTCGCTCATGCGGAATTACGTCACGTTCAAGGCGTTCCAGGCGCTTGAAGGCATCGGCTACGTGCCCAAGTGCGAATTCGTCGACGTGTATCTCAACGGCGAGTACAACGGCATTTACATACTCTGCGAGCGCATCGGGATCGAAAAAAGCAAGATCGACATAGAGGAAGCGACCGCGGAGGATCTGACCGGCGGCTACCTCATCGAAAAGGACATCAACAGCAAGGTGGATTTCGACAGCGATCTTTTGTTCAATTGCCCTTACTGGGCGAATTCGGCAAAGGATTATTTCGTGCTGAAATCCCCCGAGCCCGAGGATGAGGAGCTCACGGACGCCATGCTCGATTATCTGGAGGACTATATGCAGCGCATCCACGACTGCATAATAGGCGAAAACGGCGAGGATTATCTTGATTACGTCGACACGTCCTCATGGATCGATTTCATAATCGTGCAGGAAATAACGAAGAACATCGACGGCAGTATGAAGACGAGCTGCTATATGTACAAGAAGAGCGGCGACGATCACCTTTACATGACTGCGCCGTGGGATTTCGACCTCGCCTACGGGCGCGTTTCGTGGAACAATCAAGCGCCCGGTCACAACGACGTGGACGACTGCCCCGACGCGAACACGGCGGACGGCTTCATGTGCGTGAACAGCTCGAACCCGTGGATGGATAAGCTCTACGACACGAAGCCCGAATTCAGCCGCGCGCTGAAGGAACGCTATACCCGGTACCGTCCCGCCCTGATCGAGGATCTGCTGCGCATGATCGACGAGCAGGCTGCCTATCTATACTCCGTGCAGGAGCCGAACCATCAGCTTTGGGGAATGTCATTCACGAACGGCGTTGCGAACCTCAAAAGCTGGCTGACCGCAAGGATAGAATGGCTGGACGGCGAATGGCTGATCGCTGACTCGGGCTTTATGAAGGGCGACGTCAATATGGACGGAGCTGTGGACGCGGCGGACGCGCTGCTTGGCTTGCGCGCCTCGATGGGCATGACCGAGCTTTCGGCGGAAGCGTACGAGCTGGCGGACGTCGATTCGGACGGGGAGGTCACCGCGGCGGACGCGCTGCTTATACTGAGGTATTCGCTGGGAATAATACCGGCGCTTGAATAAGACGAAAACGGTCGCCGTTCAACAGAACGGCGACCGTTTTATTATTTCATTTTATTCCGATCGTTTTGCTTCATCCGCGACCTTTTGAAGTATCGCGCTGCGCTCCGCCTCCGTCAAAAGATGGGGGGCTTCCGAATCAGGGGTCTTTTCGGCGGCTTCCCTGATCTGCTCCTCGCGAAGGAGACGCATGAAGCCCGCCGTTATAATGGCTGACGGGAGCGCAATTATCGCGATGCCGAACATGGACGAGATCATGGTCACGGCGCGTCCGATGCTCGTCACCGGAGTGATATCTCCGTAGCCCATAGTGGTGAGCGACACCGTCGCCCAATAGACCGCGTCGAGGAAGGTGTTGAAAAGATCCGGCTCCACGTTGAATATGACGAGCGCGGAGACCACGATATAGCCCACCGCGAGCACGCCGACGGTTATGAGCGGCTTCTTTTCAAGCTCGAAGACCTCCTTTATCATGCTGATGCTTCTCGAATAGCGCACCGCCTTGAAAACGCGGAACACGCGCAGCGTCCTCAAAAGCCTTAATACCTTGAGCACGCGGAACGCCCCGCCAAGCGCGGAGATCGAGGGCAGTATGCACAGCAGGTCGATGAGCGCCATCGGCGTGAACGGATAGACGAAAAACGACAGCACGCCTTTTTTAAGCTTGAGATCGGCGGTAAGGAGCCTTAAAAGGTAGTCGATCACGAATACGACCGCGGCGATCTTATCGATGATCGCGAACACGCGGTACTCCGTCTTGAACGCGAGCGGAACGAGGCTTGCCACTATCACGATCATCATGAAGATATCGTAAACGTTTGAAAGCCGGTCGTCCTCTTTGGCGGTCTCTATTACTTCAAAAAGCCGTTTTCGCATTATTTGCTCCTTTTCGGCAGGTCGGCGGCGATCGCTTTTATCAGCTCCGCGGTGAACTCCTTATCGTCAATATCCGCAAGGAGCATGGGCTTTGCGCCGTCATACGGGATCTCGCGGGGAAGAGAGCGGCTCCCGGCGAGGCGCAGCGCCGTCTTGGTCGGCTTAAGCAGAAACCGGTCGTCATACACTCCGCCTACGAGCTTTCCTCCGTAATAGATAAGGTATTCGCCCATCATGGGGCGGTACGAGATATCCCCGAGCCCGGAAAGCTGATCGAGCACGAAGCCGAGATACTCCTTGTCTGAAGCCATTTTATCCCCCGTATGCCGTACTACCGAATTCGGCACGGGGACGGATCCCCGTGCCGAGTCTTTCATTTTACGCCCTGAGTTCCGCGCCCAGGCGGAATTTGAGGCTCTTGAGTATCGCGTTGACCGCCTGACCGATCTCCTCGTCGGTCAAGGTATGGTCGTCCGCGCGGAGCTGGAACGTGAACGCCATGCTCTTCTTGCCCTCGGGTATGCCCTTGTCGCCGGGCTCCTTGGGACGGTACACGTCGAACAGCCTTACGTTCTCCACCTTTACCCTTGCCTTCGCCTGAGCGATGACGTCGATCACCTGTTGCGCCTCCATACCCTCGTCGACGATCAGCGCAAGGTCGCGCTGCACGGCAGGATACTTGGGCAGGGGCTTATACTTTTTGACGCGCACGATATGGCTGCGGAGCGTCTTGAAATCGAGCTCCGCGATATAGGCGTTTGCGGAGACGCCGAACGCGCGCCTTACCCTGGGATGCACCGCGCCGATCTCGCCGAGCTTTTCCCCGCCGGCGGAAATGACCGCCTTCTGCGTGGGATGGAGATACTCGGAGCCGCCCTTTTCAAAGCGGACGTCCTCTATGCCGAGCTTCTCGAACAATGCCTCGAGAGTGCCCTTAAGGGTGAAGAAATCCTCCTCCGTACCGAAGTGGAGCACGCCGAGGAGCTTCCTCTCCTCCGGCAGATCGCCGTTGTCGAAATGGACGTTGCCCACCTCGAAGAAGCGGCCGAAGCCGGTCTTCCTGTTAAGGTTGAGCGCCGCCGCGCGCAGGAGACCGCCCGCAAGCTCCGTCCTCATGAGTGACTGATCCTCGCCGAAGGGGTTGAGGAGCTTTACCGTCTTCCTGCGCTCGTCGCCCTCGGGGATCATGAGATCATCTATCTCCTTGGGGGAGATGAAGTTGTAATTGTAAAGCTCGAGGCAGCCGAGCGCCGCCATGGTGTCCTTGATAACGTCCTCGTCCCTGAACGACTGGCCGACGCGTCCGCGGAAGGTATCGCCGCGCATGAGCGTGGGCGCGATGTTGGTATAGCCGTAAAGCCTGCCGACCTCCTCCGCGATATCCCAATCGGTCTCCACGCCGTCCTCTATATCGGTGCGGAAATGCGGCACGCGCACCTTGAGCGCGTCGCCGACGGGCTCCGTGGGGATGTTGATGGACTCGAGAAGCTCCGCCATCCTCTCCGCCGAAAGGTCGGTGTTAAGTATCTCGTTGATATGCAAGACGGAGGCGGTGACTTCCTTTTCGTTAAGATCCGCGGCGCAGACGTCTATCATGCCGCCCATGACGCGGCCCGCGTTGAGCTCAACGACGAGCTCTATCGCGCGGTCGAGCGCGAGCTTGGCGTTGACGGGCTCGACGCCCTTTATGAACCTGGCGGCGGAATCGGTGACGTGATGGAGCTTCCTTGCCGTGGAGCGGATGTTTTCGGGGCGGAAAACGGCGCTCTCGAAGAGGGTCGCCTTGGTGTTCTCGGTGATCTCGCTGTTCAGACCGCCCATTACGCCCGCCACGCCAACGCCCTTCGTGGGATCGGCGATGAGCAGCATATCGGCGCTCATTACGCGCTCCTTGCCGTCGAGGGTGCAGACGATCTCGCCCTCGTTCGCGTTCCTGACGACGATATGGCTGTCGGCAACGCAGGCAAGGTCGAATGCGTGCATGGGATGACCGTACTCGACGAGCACGAGGTTCGTTATATCGACTATGTTGTTGATGGGGCGAAGCCCGACCTGGCGAAGCTTCCTCTGCATCCAGAGTGGCGAGGGCTCTATCTTAAGATCGGTGACTACGCGCGCGGTGTAGCGCGGGCAGAGATACGGATTCTCGACGGTGACCTTCGCAACGTCGCGGCAGTCGCCGTAGCCCTCCTCCTGCCTGGGACAGGGCTCGGGGAATTTCTGCCCGAGCGCCGCCGCCGCCTCGCGGCAGATGCCGATGATGGACTGGCAGTCGGGACGGTTGGGGGTGAGCTCGATATCGAATATGCAGTCGTCAAGATCGAGCGCCTCCTGTATGCGCTGACCGTTCGGATGCTTTTCGCCGAACACCATAACGCCGCCGTTCTCGCAGCCGGGATACTCGACGTTCGTAATGCCGAGCTCCTCATTGCCGCAGAACATGCCGGCGGAAGCCACGCCGCGCATCTTGGTGGGGTGTATCTCGAGCCCGCCGGTCAGACGCGCGTTGTCCAGCGCGACCGGCACCTGATCGCCGACCTTTACGTTGGTCGCGTTGGTGACGATCTGAAGGGGCTCCTCTTTTCCGACGTCAACGGTGCAGACGCGGAGCTTGTCGGCGTTGGGATGCGGCTCGATCGCGGTGATCTCGCAGACGAAAACGCCGTCGATCTCCATTTCGGGGATGATCTCCGCGACCTCGAATCCGCGCAGGAGCATCTTCTCGGCGAACTCGGCGGGAGCAACGTTGAAATCCACGTATTCTTTAAGCCATTTAAGCGGTAATTTCATAGTTCTTTCTCCTTATTTGAACTGGCTGAGGAACCTTCCGTCGCCCTCATAGATGAGGCGGATGTCGCTGATGCCGTATTTAAGGCACGCGACGCGGTCTACGCCGACGCCCCAGGCGAAGGCGCGCCACTCGTCGGAGGAATGCCCGCAGTTCTCTATCTCATGGGGGTTGGTGATGCCGCAGCCCATTATCTCCATCCAGCCGGTGCCCTTACAGCTCGAGCAGCCCTTGCCGCCGCAGATCGTGCAGGAGATATCCACCTCGGCGGACGGCTCCGTGAACGGGAAGTAGCTGGGACGGAGGCGCGATTCGACGTTCTCGCCGAAGACCGCCTTTACGAACGAATCGATGGTGCCCTTCAGGTCGGCAAGCGAAACGTTCTTGTCGACGACGAGCCCCTCCATCTGCATGAACACGGGGCTGTGGGAAGCATCCGGCTCGTCCACGCGGAAGCAGCGTCCGGGGATCACGAGGCGGAACGGCAGGTCGAGGGTCTTGAGCGCCCTTGCCTCGCAGGGGGATGTATGCGTCCTCAAAAGCACCTTGTCGTTGATATAGAAGGTATCCTGCATATCCCTTGCCGGGTGGTTGGGGGGCAGGTTCAAAAGCGTGAAGTTGTATTCGTCGTACTCGACCTCCGGCCCCTCGAAGGTGGTGAAGCCGAGACCTACGAGGGCGTCCCTTATCTCACGATAGACGAGGGTCAGGGGGTTGAGCGCGCCCATCGGCGCCGCGCGGCGCTTGCCGGGCATGGTGACGTCGATCGCCTCGCGCTCGATCTTCAATTGCTCCGCGAGCTCGCCGAGCTTGGCTTTGCGCTCCTCGAACCTCTCCGCAAGCTCCTGCTTGACGAGGTTCGCGCGCTTGCCCAGCTCCGCCCTTTCCTCGGCGGAAAGCTTGCCCATCGTGCGGAGTATGGCCGTGAGCTTGCCTCCCCTGCCGAGAACGGCTGTGGAAAGCTCGCCCAGCTCATCCGCGTTTTTGACGTTCTCAAGCTCTTTGAGCGCCGTCTCGCGGATCTCCTTCAGTTCATCGAACATTCTTATATTGCTCCTTTCGGTTATTCATAATAAAAGACCCTGCGTATCCCCGAGGGACGACGCAAGGCCGCGGTACCACCCTGATTCGCATGGGGAAAGCCCCATGCCTCATTCCGCGCTGTAACGGGCGCGCCCGAATGCGGCTACACATCGACACTTCACCGCTTTAGCTCCGGGGCGAACTTTGATGCTTCCCTTGACCGGAGCGCGTTTTCAGCCGACGGCGCGCCTCTCTTTCCCGGCGTATAGAAGCTTTTCCCCTTCAAAGCCTGTACAAAACATTATTATACCGCAAAAACGGGATATGTCAAGACCCAAAGCTCATTCCCGACTCTATTTCCAATACTTTGCGGCGCCCTTTTGCAAATCCCGCGCCGATTGATATTGAGCGGCAGGGCAAAATATGCTATAATCCCCTTATCAAAAGAAGGACGGTGTTTTATGCGCGGGATAAACGCCTATCACAATTCAAGGGAGCTTGGCTTCCGCACGCCTTTCGGCGCGGTGAAATGCGGGGACGATATTACTTTACGCCTGCACGTATGGGGCGCCGCCGCAGCCGAAGCGCAGGTCGTTTTGCGCACATGGAACGGATACGAGGACTTTTACGGGGGCGAGAGCCGTTGGGAAAACGGCACACGCGTGTTCGAGTTTTCGATAAAGGCGCCGGATAAGCCGTGCATGCTCTGGTACAATTTCCGCGTTTCGGACGGGAACGAGCTTTATTACGTCGGCGCGAAGGATCGCATTCTCCGCTCCGGCGAGGGGAAGCTTACGAAGGAGCTTCCGCACGATTTCCGCATAACCGTCTATGATAAGGATTTCAAAACGCCCGAGGGCTTCAAGGGCAGCATCGCCTATCAGATATTCCCCGACAGGTTCTTTAGGGGCGAATACCCCGGCATCGAAGAGGGGATGGCGCATCACCGCCGCCTTGGGCGCCGCGTGACCGTGAAGGAATGGGGCGAGGAGGTCGACTACCTTCCTCGTGCGGGCGAAAAATACTATTCCCCGCAGGATTATTACCTCGGCAATTTCAGGGGCGTCGCCGACAAGATACCGTATCTTAAATCGCTCGGCGTGGGCGTCGTCTATATGAACCCGATATTCGAGTCGGCATACAACCACAGATACAGCATTTCGGATTACATGAGCGTAGATCCGCTCCTCGGCACGGAGGAGGATTTCTGCGCCATGGTCGGCGCGCTCCACGTGAGCGGCATAAAGCTGATACTCGACGGCGTTTTCTCCCACACCGGGGACGACAGCATCTATTTCGACCGGTACGGGAATTACGGCGTGGGCGCTTTCGGCAACAAGACGTCCAAATACCGCGAATGGTATGATTTCGCGCCCAAATACAAGCACGGGTTCCGCTGCTGGTGGGATTTCGAGACCCTGCCCGAGGTGGAGGAGCTTACGCCCTCCTACATGGATTTCATAGGCAAGGTCATTGAAAAATGGATCGGGCTCGGAGCGGACGGCTGGAGGCTGGACGTTGCGGACGAGCTGCCCGACGAATTCATAAAATTCCTGAGGAAGCGCCTTAAGGCGATCGCCCCGGACGCGATACTGATCGGCGAGGTCTGGGAGGATGCGGCGCTCAAGAAGGACGGCTTCGGCACGCGGCGCGAGTACGTGAACGGGCTGGAGCTTGACGGGGTGATGGATTACCCGTTCTCCGACGCGGCGCTCGATTTCCTTTTGAACAGGATCGATTCCGCGGAGCTCAAGGCGCAGCTCGGCGCGCAGCTCGAGGGGTATCCCTCCGATTTCATGCGCGCGCAGCTGGGGCTTTTGGGCAGTCACGATATGCCGCGCGTGCTTTCGATACTCGCCGGCGGTCCGAGAAAGAACGTTTGGACGCGCGAGGCGCAGGCGGCGTGGAAGCCCTCTGCGGAAAGCATGAGGCTCGCGAAGAAAAAACTGATGCAGGCTTCCGCGCTGCAGTTCGCAATGCCGTTCATGCCCTGCGTCTATTACGGGGACGAGGCGGGCATGACGGGTCTCGCCGATCCCTTCTGCAGAAGACCCTATCCCTGGGGGAACGAGGACGGCGAGCTGATGGAGCACTACCGCTTAATTACCGCGGCGCGCGCGGGAAACGCCGTGTTCAGGACGGGCAATACATCCTTCGCCTCCCCCGACAGGGACATTTTCGCCGCCGCGCGGACCGGCGAGGGCGAAGCGGTCGTTATCATAAACCGCGGCGGGACGAAAAAAGTCCGGCTCGATCCCTCCGATTTTTCCGAGGGCGAGGCGAGACCGCTCCTTTCGGGGACGTATTCCGTACTGCCCGGGGGCGGCGAGCTCACTCTCAACGGCTTGCTCGAAGCCGAGATCGGCGCGAACGGATACCTGCTCCTCATAAGAAAATGAAGGTTGCGCTCCCATAAAAAAAAGGTTATAATAATATGATGGTTTATCGATTCGGCTCAAAAGCCGGGAAAGGCCGCCCGTAAACGGGCGTCGTGACGATATGGAAAAGTATTTTTATAAGCTCCACGGGCTCGGGAACGACATGATCGTGCTCGACGACAGGGACGACGCGATCGCCCCGTCCGAAATGCCGCGCGTTGCGAGGAAGCTCTGCAACAGGCGCACGGGCATCGGCGGCGATTGTCTGCTCGTCGCAAAAAAGACGGACGCCGCGGATATCGCCATGCTGGTGTTCAACAGCGACGGGACACAGGCGCAGATGTGCGGCAACGGCATCCGCTGCTTCTCCCGCGTGGTGTACGAGGCGGGCTGGATCCCCTTCGACGGGTTCTCGGTCGACACGCTCTCCGGCATAAAGCGCCCGCAGCTCCTCCTGAAGGACGGCGAGGTCAAGTCCGTGCGCGTCGATATGGGCGTGCCCTCCTTCCTTACGGGCGATATCCCCATGGATATCGATATGGAGGAGTTCATTAGGCAGCCCATCGTTTCCGCCGACCGCGAGTTCATCGCGACCGCCGTCAACACCGGCATACCGCAGCTCGTCGTATTCGTCGACGACGTAAGGTCGCTCGATCTGGAGAAATACGGTCTGCCGCTCGAGCATCATAAATTCTTCCCGGAAAAGACCAACGTCTCCTTCGTCGAGATAGAGGACAGGCGCACGGTGGTGCTCCGCACCTGGGAACGCGGCTGCGGAGCGACGCTCTGCTGCGGCACGGGCGCGACCGCCGTAGCGGCGGCGTGCATAAAGTCCGGGCTGACCGACAGGATAGTAACAGTTAGGGTGCCCCTCGGGGCGCTGAGGATCGAGTGGGACGGAGCAAACAACATATACATGTCCGGTCCCGCGGAAAAGGTTTTTGAAGGAAAAGTACTCATCTGAGGAGAAGTAACAATGCATTACACTTACAAGACTTCCGGCACCTGCTCCACGATGATCGATTTCGATATCGTGGACGGCAAGCTGCACAACATCGTTTTCACAAACGGCTGCAACGGCAACTTAAAGGCGATCGGCCGCCTTCTTGAGGGCGCGGATCCCGCTTTTGCGATCGAAAGACTCGAAGGGATAAGCTGCAGCGGCGGTCCCACCTCCTGCGGGGATCAGCTCGCACGGGCTGTCAAACAGGCGATAAATGGCTAAAACAAAGGAAAAATCCAATCCGCTCGGCACAGTCCGCCGGTCCATATGGTACGTGCTGCGCACGGTGCTCATCGTGAGCCTTATTTTGGGCGGCGCTTTCGCCGTTTTCACGGAGGGCATGTACATCAGCAATATGTACATAATCGTGACGGAGGGCATGGCGCTTCGCGCGGAAACGATATTGAACAAGGGCGGCGAAGCGGATCTTACCCAGTACTTCACGCCCGAATTCATCGAATCGGACGAGGCGATACAGCAGAATCCCTACACCGATTACGCGGTGGATAATTTCGACTATCGTTATTCGATCAAGGGCATAAGGGTGCTCCCCTGGGCAAAGACGGGCAGCGTCGCTTATATCGAACGCATCCCGATCATTACCGGCTCCCCCATTTCGGACGAGGTCACATCGCCTGTGCCCGCATGGGTGCCCATGTATTACAGGGTGCATCTTGTGAAGCAGGACGGCCGCTGGCTGATCTCAAGCCTTGAAGTTATCGAGGAGTCCCCCGCGGAGGAGGTCCGTCCGACTCCCGATTACAGTCAGTTAGAGGGTCAATCCTGAAAAGTGCCTCTTCCCATATTTCAAAAACACAGCGTGCCCGTGGTGCTTGCGCCGATGGCGGGAGTTACAGACGCCGTATTTCGCCGTATTTGCGCGGAACACGGCTGTGACTTTACGTACACGGAAATGGTAAGCGCCAAGGGGCTTTTTTACGGCGGCAGGAAGACGCGCTCGCTCATTTCGGTTACCCCTGCGGAAAAGCCCTGCGCGATACAGCTTTTCGGGAGCGAGCCCGATATCATCTCCCGCATGGTGAAGGAGCTTTACGAAGGCTTCGGCTCCGATATCTCGATGATAGACGTCAACATGGGCTGTCCCATGCCGAAGATCACCTCCAACGGAGAGGGCTCCGCGCTGATGCTGGACGTGCCCAAAGCCGCCCGCGTGATGGAAGCGGCGGTCAACGCCTCTCCCCTGCCCGTGAGCTGTAAATTCAGAAAGGGCTGGGACGCAGAACACGTCAACGCCGTCGAATTCGCACGCGCGATGGAAGCGGCGGGCGCTTCGCTCGTGACCGTGCACGGCCGCACGAGGGAGCAGCTCTATCACGGCGAGGCGGATATCAGCATAATCGCGGAGGTAGTAAACGCCGTAAAGATACCCGTGCTCGGCAACGGGGACGTTTTTTCCGGCGAAGCGGCGAAAAGGATGCTCCGCGAGACCGGCTGCGCCGGCGTGATGGTCGCCCGCGGCGCGGAGGGGAATCCCTTTATTTTCGAGGAGATACGCGCGGCGCTCGACGGTACGGAGTACGTTCCGCCGACCGACCGCGAACGCATGACGGAGGCGATCCGCCACGCGGAGGACTTCCTTAAAGAAAAGGATCCGAAGCTCTTCCCCGAATTGAGGAAGCATATGTCATGGTACACGAAGGGCATGCGAGGCGCGCTCGATTTCAGAAGAGCGGTGAACACGGCGAGAAGTCCCGAGGAGATGCTCGCGCTTTTATACGATTATCGTGAAAAGCTTTCATAAAAAAGCATTTTTGTGCTTGACACGGGGTGCCCTTGTGCATATAATTCATACGTGGGCAACCGCTTAAGGTAAAGATCAATCGAAAGGAACCACATAAAATGGCAGAAGTTTATTTGACTCCGGAAGGAAAGAAAGAGCTTGACGATAAGCTGGCGTATCTGAAGAACATCCGCAGGACCGAGATCGCGGAGCTTATCAGCGAAGCGCGCGCCCAGGGCGACCTTTCCGAGAACGCCGAGTATGACGCCGCCAAGGAGCTCCAGGCAAAGAACGAGTACGAGATCGCCGAGGTCGAAGCGATGCTCAAGAACGCCATCGTTATCGAGGGCGCCGCGAGCGACTCGAATACCGTCGCGGTAGGCGTCACCGTTATGCTCCGCAACCTTACCGCCAAGAAGGACGTCGAGTATCAGATCGTCGGCGCCGCGGAGGCGGATCCCCTCAAGAAGCGTATTTCCAACAATTCCCCCGTCGGCGCGGGCCTTATCGGTCACAAGGTCGGCGAGACCGTTGAAATAAACACTCCGGGCGGCCCCGTCAATTTCAAGATCAAGGGCATCAGGGGCTGATAGAAGCTAAAAGTAAAGCCGGTTTCAAAGGGTGCATTCACTTAAGGAGATACAGGTTTTCAGCCTGAAAAAAACAACGTATAAAAAGATATCCGGGGATAGCTCATATCCCCGGATATTTCTTTTCAATCTCGGCTGAAAACCGCTAAGCGTCTCAAAAGAGGAGATTTTTGCGCCATGCAAGGCGAAAAGCGCAGAAATGCTCGGAGAGCCTTTTGAGCATTTTCAACGAAGCAGGGCGCAAAAAGATACCTTTTGAGGCTGCATATCATTAAGTGAATGCGCCCAAGAACCGGCTTTTGTTATACCTTTCGATCATTTCTCCTCTATCTTTTTCTCGGTCTCCTCATAGACCGCCTTTCGGAGCGCGGTCAGGTATTCGGAGAACTCCACACGATCCCATGCGTATTCGCGGTTGAGCGCGTATTCGTGCGGCTCCCAGGTCGAAATATCGGATTCGTTATGCTGTATTATCGCCTCGAGGCTGTCCATCGCCTTGTAGATGCGCGCCTCAAGGGTCTTTCGCTCCGCCATCTCGGCGTAAAGGGCGCTCATCTCGTCGGAATAGGGCTTCGGCAGGGACGCGACCCAATCGAAAAGGAGCTCCTCCTCGCGTTTTTCGTCCGCTTCGGTCTTTTTGAAAACGGGGATATCGCCGGTGAACGCCTCGCCGAGATCGTGGATGAGGCACATCTTTATGACCTTGTCCATATCCGCCTCCGGGAATTCATCCGAAACGAAATACGCCATCAGCGCGATGCGCCAGCTGTGCTCGGCGACGCTCTCCCTCCTGCCGCCGGAGGTATAGCAGTGACGCGGAACGTCCTTCAGGCGCTCCGCAATATGGAGTACGGAAAGCAGTTCTTTGGGGTCCATGGGGGTCTCCTTTCTTAATCGTTCGCATTCAGGCTTACCGATCCCTCAGTCAGCTGAAGCTGACAGCTCCCTTTACGCAAGGGAGCCGGGATCATTGCCCTTCACTTGGCGTCTGCTGCCTTTTTATCGGGTCATAGCCCACTTTTTTACTGACCTGCCTGTTGATCTCCATGCAAACGCCATCGTAATTCGTGTGGATATCATAGTTCGAGATATGCAGCACGGTAATGCCGTATCCTTCAATAAACAAATCCCTATCTGCGTCGTTCCTGCGGCCTTCTTCCGTATAGTGCTGAGAGCCATCCAGCTCAACAACGAGCCTTGCTTTGGGACAATAAAAATCTGTGATATATGCACCGATGATCTTCTGCCTGATGAAATTCAGCGGATAGCTCCTCAAGAAATCATACCAGAGGTGCTTTTCTTCCCGCGTCATACCTTTGCGGAGCGTTTTCGCCAAAGGGACGAGTTGCTTGTTATGTATCCTTTTATACGGCCCGTTCTCCATTCGGTTTCTCTTTTCCCTTTTTTCGCCCCCCTTGCGTAAAGGGGGGTGCCTCCTTTTGGAGGCGGGGGGATCGGTCTTATCCTTCCCTGCTCGCATTCCGCCACCGATCCCTCAGTCAGCTGAAGCTGACAGCTCCCTTTACGCAAGGGAGCCTTGGATTAAATCGTCTTAATACTTGCGTTCACGTCCGCGCCGTCGATCTCGAGGATGGCGAAGCTCCTCTTGGCTGCGCCGCGCGGGCGGGAAGGGCTGCCGGGATTGAGCACGAGCAGCGCGCCAAACGCGGATAGCCCGCCCCGGTGGGTATGCCCGTAAAGCGCGGCGGCTGCACCCAGCTCCTCCGCACGGTAGCTCAGGGTATAGGGCGCGAGGTCCACGTCGTACGTATGTCCGTGGCAGAGGAATATCCTCGCCTTTTCGACGGTGACGACCGCCTCCGCCGTAATCGCGCCCTGCCGGTTGGGGAAAACATGCTCCGCAGCGCCCGAAAACGAGGCTCCGTCGCAGTTGCCGAACACGGTGTAGACGGGCTTACCGGTCCTCTCGGCGAGGTATTTTGCGTCGGAGGCATAGTCGCCCAGATGAAACCAGCCATCGACGACGCCCGCGGCGCCGATGCATGCGTCGATCGCGGCGCGGGAGCCGTGGGTATCCGAAATAACGCCTATCCTCGTCATCTCAATTAAGCGCCGCGAGCACGAGCGCGAGCGCGTTTTTCCTGTGGCTGACGGCGTTTTTCTCCTCCGCGTCCATCTCGGCGAAGGTCTTTCCCATCGGCTCGTAGAAGAACAGCGAATCATAGCCGAAGCCGTTTTCGCCCCGTTCCTCCTCCGTGATAACGCCGAAAACGCGCCCGGTCGCCTCAATATCGGGCTCGCCCTTTATCTTCAATACCATTGCGGTGGCAAAATGCGCGCCGCGCTTCCGGGTCGGGACGCCGGCAAGCGCGTAAAGGAGCTTTCTCCTGTTCGCGGCGTCGTCATGCCCGTCCGTCGCATATCTTGCGGAGCGCACGCCGGGAGCGCCGCCCAAAGCGTCGACAAGCAGCCCGGTATCGTCCGCGAGCACGGCGTCGCCGTTCCCGATGATGCCCATGGAGTCCGCGAGCGCGAACACCTCCGCCGCCTTCTTTTCCGCGTTGCCCTCGAGCGTTTCGGCGTTTTCGTCCACCTCGAGCTCGAGCCCCGCCTCGCGCATGCCCTGCACCACGTCGAAGCGGACGCCGAGCATCGCCTTGATCTCCTCGATCTTATGCTTGTTGTTGGATGCGATGATGAGTTTCATATTCTTCTCCGTTCATTATGAAAAGGGCGGCACAGCCGCCCCCTGATATTATTCGAGGTTCGCTTTTTTGTATTCCGCCGCGAGCTTTTCGCGCCAATCTCCGACGGGACGGAGGAAGTCGATGAACGAATGCTCCTCTATGCTCTCGTCCTCCCAGCGCATGGCGCCTATCATTTCACGGTGCTTGTAGAGCCAGGTCACGCGGTCGATAACGTACATGATGTGCGAAAGGGTATAGACCCTCCTCGGCACTGCGAGACGCACGAGCTCGAACGGGGCGATCGAATCCTCCGGCTTTTCGCTGGAGAGACCGCGCTCCATGCCGCGGGCGCCGCTTACAAGATAGATCGCCGCCGCGAGAGCCGCGCCGCGGAAGTCCTTTTTGCCGAGGTGATCGCAGAACCTGTCCGCATCGAGATGGCAGCCGAGACCGCCAGCCGGGGTCACTACGGGAACGCCCCTCTTTTTGAACTCCTCCACCATGTACTCGATAAAATCGGGACCCTGGGAGATCACGTTCTCATCCATGGTGTCGTCGAAGCCGACGCGCATTACCTCCATCTCTGCGGAACTCATGCCGCCGAAGGAGGGGAAGCCCTCGAAGCAGGAAACGTAACCGCGGACTGTAAGGAAATCCGCCTTATCGTTCATGCAGATGCCGCCGCCGCGCGCAAAGCCGAGCTTGCGCCCGCTGAAATAGATGATGTCCGCGGCGTCCGCCATTTCGCGCATGATCTCGCGCACGGACATGCCCCTGCGCTTTTCGTCGCGCGTTTTTATGAAATGGAGGTTATCCATCACAAGGCTCATATCAAGGAGCGTCCTTATGCCGTGCTTCTTCGCGATCGCGGAAACGGCGAGTATGTTGTCCATGGAAATGGGCTGACCGCCGATCAGGTTTGTGCCCGCCTCTATCCTTATGAGGGGGACGCGCTCCTTCGGCGTTTCAGAAAGGAATTTCTCGAGCTTTTCGAGATCGTAATCGCCCTTGAAGCCGTCCTCGCCGCCGGTCGTGAGCCCCTTATCCTGCAAAAACTCGACCAGGTCGCCGCCCTGGAGCCTGACCTGCGTCTGGAAAGTGCAGAAATGGAAGTTGGTGGGGATAAGATCGCCCGGCTTTACGAAGGAGCGGGCAAGCATCTGCTCGCACGCCCTGCCCTGATGCACGGGGAGGAAATAGTCCTTGCCGAGTATCTCCTTGACTTTGTCCGCCATTTTGTAATAGGTGGTGCTGCCGGCATACGCGTAATCCGCAAGATGGAAAGCGCCCGCCTGCTCGTCGCTCATGGCGTTGAAGCCGGAGTCGGTCACCATGTCGATGAAAACGTCCTCGGACTTCAGGTTATACGAACAGTTGCCCGCCTCGTCAAGGGCGGCAAGGCGGTCCTCAACGGGGATCAGCCTTATATTGTGCACGGTGGAAACGCGGTGCATCTCTATGGGGATCTCCCCGCCGGCAAACAGCTTTATCTTTGACATGTCAAAAAAGAGCTCCTTCTTATTATTGAATTATTATTATACCATATGAGCGTTGTTTACGCAATATCTTGCTGAAAAAACTATGCCGCGCCCCAACCGATTGTATAGCCGATCAGCATCCCGACCGCCGCGGCGAACGCGATGAACACGAGCGGGTGAAGCTTTTTAAGGGGCTTCACGTTGGTGACGACCATCATCAGCGCGAAGAACGCGATCTCCTTGAAATTGAACGCGCCGCCGAAGGTCGCCGACGAGAAATTGAACAGCGTGATGCTTATGACGCTCCACGCGGCGGCGGCGATAAGCCCGGCGACGGCGGGACGAAGCCCCGAGAACGCGTCGTTTATGAGCTTGGAGTTCTTGTATTTCTCGAGCATGCGGGCGACGATCATTATAACGATGAAGCTCGGCATAACGAGGGAAGCGGTCGCCGTGAACGCGGTGGTGACGCCGAACACGCGGCACGCCCAGACAGAATGCCCCGCCTCGAGGAACGTATTGTAGCCCGCCATATAGCCGGAGTAAGTCGCCATATTTATGCCGAGGGGACCGGGAGTGGACTCCGAAAGGGCGACCATCTGGCTGATCATATCCTGCGTCAGCCAGGGGTATTTATCGGCGAGCGCGCTCAAAAACGGCAGAGTGGCAAGTCCGCCGCCGGCGGCGAAGAGACCGATCTTGAAGAACTCGTAAATGAGTATGAGGTAGATCATTTGCTCTCACCCCGCTTCCTCATTATGAGTCCGCGGACGACGCCCGCGATAGCCGCGCCGATGACGACGAACACGGGCGATATCCTGAACGGGAGCCCTATAACTGGCGGGAGCGCTACGAGCACGAACGCGAGCACGCAGAGCGCGTACCCGAAGAAGCCCTTGACCTTCTGTTTGACGAGCTTTATGACCGTGTTGAGTATGAGCACGCCAACCGCGACCCTTATGCCGTGGAGCGCGTATTTGACCGCAGGTATCTCGGCAAAATTGGCAAGCAGCGCGGTGAGCACGCTTATGATAACGAACGAGGGGAGCACGACGCCCGCCGTCGTCACGACCGCGCCGATAAAGCCCCTTTCCTTTTTGCCAATGAAGGTGGCGGTATTGACGGCTATGACGCCCGGGGTGCACTGACCGATCGCGAAATAATCGAGCAGCTCGTCCCTCGTCACCCAGCCGGTCTTATCGACGCACTCCCTTTCGAGCATTGGCAGCATTGCGTAGCCGCCGCCGAAGGTGAACGCGCCTATCCGCATGAACGCAGAAAAGAGCTTCCATAAGGAAGTCCTCTCTTCTTTGCCTGTGTTATTTCTTATTTCTTCACTCATCTTTAAGCACTCTGAAATAGCCTTCCATTCCGTCCGCGCAGCTTATGCCGAGCCTGTCGGTCCCTATGAGATCGAGCGCATGGCTTAAAATGTACGCGCCGTAAAGTATCACGTCATGCCGTTCCGTAAGGAGCGGATGCTTTCTCCGCCTCTCCCCCATCTCGCCGAGGACTGAAATGAGCGACTCTATATCGTCCTTGGTAAGCACGACGTTATCGACGACCTCCGCCGAAAACTCCCTGAGCCCCGCCTTGAGCGCCGCGAGCGTCGTAATGCTGCCGCCTACGCCGACGAGGGACGAAACGGTGAGCTTCGGGAGCCTGACCTCCCCGTCCATGTACTCCGTGACGGCGCTGCGCTGGGCTTCCCTTAAAGTATCGCAGTCCTCCGCTCCGGTAGCCGCGCGGGCGATATCGCCGCAGCGCACGCACCCCGCGCGGAAGCTCACGCCGAAGCTTTCCGTCACGACCTGCATGGAGGCGCCGCCGATATCGAGCATGGCGTCGAAACGCCCCTCTTCGCCGACCGCGCCGAGAAACGCGTAACGCGCCTCCTGTTCGCCGGTCAGGATATCGACGGGGACGCCGCATTCCTTATAAACGCGCTCCGCGAACGCGCGCCCGTTTGACGCGTCGCGAACGGCGCTCGTCGCATATGCCCTGGGGGTAAAGCCGCCCGCCCTCGCCTTATCGGCAAGGAGGGATATCACGGCGATGCTGTTCGCCATGGTGTCTTCGCGCAGCATGCCCGTTGCGGAAAGCCCCGAACCGAGCCGCGTGGTGAATACCGATTTATCTGAAAGCGCGCCGAAGTGTTCCTCCGCATAGCGGACGGAATTGGAGCCGACGTCGATTATCGCAAGCTTACTCACCGTCTTCTATCCTCGTGTCGCCGGGACCGATATAGCCGAGATAATCCCTTGCGTACTGAAGCAGTCCCTCAAGGCTCTTGACGTACTCTGTCCTGCTCTGAAGACGCTCCTGCTCGCGCTGGAGCTCGTCCAGCTTTGCCTTGAGCTCGATCTTTTCGGCGTTGAGCTCGGCAAGTTTCTTCTTCTGCGACCTCAATTGCAGACCGATGAAAAGGAAAAAGCCGACGAAAAGCAGCACGACGAGACCGAGCGCGATAAGCCTTACGGTTTTGTTTTTGAAGAATGCCCCTGGATTCATAGGTCACCTCCGGACAGCACATATCTTTTCGATTATATTATGCACCCCCGAACGCCGTTTTTCAAGTGCTAATTATCGATTTGACGGCAAATCGGAGCTCCGCGCGGTATATTTTCGCCATTTTGGATTTTTCCTCTTGACAAGCAAATGCCCCATATGTATAATATGCCTGTTCCGTTCGGGAACGAATCGAATATGCGGGAATAGCTCATTTGGTAGAGCGCCGCCTTGCCAAGGCGGAGGTGGCGGGTTCGAGCCCCGTTTCCCGCTCCAACAAAAAACAACCTTGCACAGCAAGGTTGTTTTTTGTCGCGGTAAACGGGGCTCTCAAACCCGCGCGGAGCGCGGGTTTGAGGTTCGGAGCCGGTCGCAAAGCGATCCAAATCATCCGGTGGATGATTTGGAAGGCGGAGAACGGGCGGCGGTCTGTCGCCTGCGACAGCAGTCCGCCCCGTGGACTGCTCCGGCTGAAGTCTGCTTTCTTGCTTTATAATTCCCTCATCCACCGCTCGTTCCAAGCGGTCCCCCTTCCCCCAAGGGAAGGCTGAAAAAAAGCCCGCCCCGTGGACGAGCCGGAATTGAAACCAACTCAAAACAGCTCTTTGGTCATCTTGTTTTTTGTCGCGTGAAACCGGGGCTCTCAAACCCGGTTGCCGCAGGCAATTTCGACCGTCCGGTGAACGGTCGAAAAGGCTTTGAACGGGCGGCGGTCTGTCGCCTGCGACAGCAGTTCGCCCCGTGGACTACTCCGGTTGTAGTCTGCTTTCTTGCTTTATTATTCCCTCATCCACCGCTCGTTCCTCGCGGTCCCCCTTCCCCCAGGGGAAGGCTGAAATAGTCCGCCCCGTGGACTGCTCCGGCTGAAGTCTGCTTTCTTGCTTAATAATTCCCTCATCCACCGCTCGTTCCTCGCGGTCCCCCTTCCCCCAAGGGAAGGCTGGATTATTCCGCCCCGTGGACTATTCCGGTTGAGATCAAGGCCGTAACCATTCGCACGCAAAAAGGCATTCCCATTTCGGAGATGCCTTTTACCTGTCTTTTATCGCTTCACCTTATCAGGCTGCCGCTCGGGATATCCTTCAGCGTGGTAAGCGGTACGACGTCCGCATCGCCCTCGGTGGAGGCGGCGAGTATCATACCGCAGCTCTCGATGCCGCACATCTTTCTGGGGGCGAGATTGTAGACGACAACGACGTTTTTGCCGAGGATATCCTCCGGCTTTACCCAATCCTTTATGCCGGAGAGCACCGTGCGCTTCTCCTCGCCGAGCTCAAGGGTGATGTTATAAAGATGCTTCGACTTTTTGACCTCGACGCAGTCTATGACCTTGGCGACCCTGAGATCGAGCTTTGCGAAATCGTCGTAGGTGATAAGCGGCTTGGACTCCGCGGCGGGCTTTTCGGGCTCGGGCGCGGGAGCGTCCTTCGCTTCCTCCGCCGCCTTCATCGCCGCAGCCTTCTTCCTCTGCTCCTCGATCATGTTGTCCAAAAACTCCATCTCCGCCTTTGCGTCGATGCGGGGGAAGAGCGCCTCGCCCTTCGTTAAGACCGTGCCGGGGCGGACGCCGCCGAAGGTCTTCATGGACTCGTATCCGCGGAGCTCGCCTTCCCCGACGCCGAGCTGCGCGAACATCTTGGGCGCGGTGTTCGGCATGAAGGGCTGTATTGCGATAGCGATCACGCGGAGCGCCTCCGCAAGGTTATAGAGCACCGTGCCGAGGCGGGGCTTTTTCGCCTCGTCCTTGGCGAGGACCCAGGGCGCGGTAACGTCGATGTACTTATTGCAGACGCCGATGAGCTTCCATATCTCCTGAAGGGCGATATGCGGATGGATCTCGTCCATCGCCTTCTCCATGCGCTCCCACAGGGCGGAAGCGGTCTCGATAACGGGGGCGTCCTCCTCGGGAACGGGGGCGTTCGCCTCCGGCAGCACGCCGTCGAAATACTTGCCGACCATCGCGACGGTGCGCGAAAGCAGATTACCGAGGTCGTTCGCAAGATCGGAATTGATCCTGGTGATGAGGGTGGCGTTATCGAAATTGCCGTCGTTGCCGAAGGGGAACTCGGAAAGCAGGAAATAGCGGATCGCATCGACCCCGTACCTTTCGACGAGCACGAACGGATCGACCACGTTGCCCTTGGACT
>DGHD01000022.1:38167-40166 GCA_002392505.1 Christensenella sp. UBA3857
GGACTTGGACATCTTGTCGCCGTCGAAGAGCAGCCAGCCGTGACCGTAGATCTTTTTGGGGAGGGGAAGCCCCAGCGCCATCAGCATGATGGGCCATATGATGGTGTGGAACCTGATTATCTCCTTGCCGACGATATGCACGTCCGCGGGCCAGAATTTCCTGTAAAGCTCATCGTTTTCCGTGCCGTAGCCAATGGCGGAGAGATAGTTGACGAGCGCGTCCACCCAGACGTATATGACGTGGCGCCTGTCAAAGGGCACGGGCACGCCCCACTTGAACGTGGAGCGGGTGACGCACAGATCCTCGCACCCGGGGAGCAGGAAATTGTTGAGCATCTCGTTCGCCCTTGAAACGGGCTGTATGAAATCGGGATTCTCCCTAATGTACTCGATCAGTCTGGGCGCGTACTTCGATACGCGGAGGAAATACGCCTCCTCCTTGGCAAGCTCGGTCTTTCGGCCGCAGTCCGGACAGACGCCGCCCGCCTCTTTGAGCTGGGTCTCGGTCCAGAACGCCTCGCACTGGGTGCAGTAATGCCCCTCATACTCGGACTTATAGATATCGCCCTGGTCGTAAAGCTGCTTGAATATGCGCTGCACGCACTCCATATGATGCTTGTCGGTGGTGCGGATAAAGCCGTCGTTGGAGATATCCATGAGCTCCCACAGCTTTTTGAAGCCGGAGGTTATCTTATCCGCGTACTCCTGCGGGGTCATATTCGCTTTCGCGGCGTAGCTTTCTATCTTTTGACCGTGTTCGTCGGTACCGGTCAGGAAAAACACCTCGTGCCCGGTCATTCGCTTATAGCGGGCGAGCGCGTCGGTATTGACGGTGCAGTAGGTGTGCCCGATATGCGGGTTGGCGCTGGGGTAATAGATCGGCGTTGTGATGTAATACTTGCTGTTCATCGCTGTGATCCTTTGCCTTTGCTGTAAAAGGCGTCCTTTCTGGAAATAATAGAACCTCATATGGCTATATAAATTCAGTTTATTATACTGTCGCCCTTCGGTTTTGTCAAACGGAAATTGAGCTAAACGGGCTCCGCACTTTACAATCCGCGCCCGATGTGGTATCATTTCTTCAGGAATGCTCCCCGGGGAGATCCCTTTTAAGTTCCCCGCCGGGAGGATCGATCCCCGAAAGAAAGGCTGGACAATACTATGGCAACTGTATCAAGAGGCATACGCGCGCCCATCATAAGGCAGGGCGACGACATCGTTAAAATAACCGTCGATTCCGTGCTCGAAGCGGCGAAGAAGGACGGCTTCACCCTCCATGACCGCGACGTTATCGCAGTGACGGAGGCGGTCGTCGCAAGGGCGGACGGGAATTACGCCAGGGTGGACGATATCGCCGAGGACGTCAAAGCGAAGCTCGGCGGGCACGTGGGCGTGGTATTCCCCATACTTTCGAGGAACCGCTTCTCCATCTGCTTAAAGGGCATCGCGAGGGGCGCCGAAAAGGTCACGGTACTGCTCTCCTACCCCTCGGACGAGGTGGGCAATCACCTTGTCGATCCCGAGGTGCTTGAGGATAAGGGCGTCAATCCCTGGGCGGATTCGATGACGAGCGACGAGTTTTACGCGCTCTGCGGCGGCGAATGCAGGCATCCCTTCACCGGCGTCGACTACATCGAATTCTACAAGAGCCTTATCGAGGCGGAGGGCGCCGAGGCGGAGATAGTATTCTCCAATCGCCCGGAGCATATCCTCAACTATACCGAAAACGTGCTCTGCTGCGATACGCACACCCGTTTCAGGACGCAGAACCGCATCAAAAAGCACGGCGGCAGGAACGTGCTCACCATGTGCGACATACTGAACGCCCCGGTGAACGGCTCCGGCTGCTGCCCGGAATACGGGCTTCTGGGCTCCAACAAGGCGACCGAGGAGCAGGTTAAGCTCTTCCCGAAAAACGCCCGCGAAGTCGCTTACGGCATACAGAAGCTGATGTACGAAAAAACCGGCGTCAAGGTCGAGGCGATGGTCTACGGCGACG
>DGHD01000022.1:40217-42322 GCA_002392505.1 Christensenella sp. UBA3857
TACGGCGACGGCGCGTTCAAGGATCCCGTCGGCAAGATATGGGAGCTTGCGGATCCCGTCGTCTCCCCCGGCTATACGGACGGGCTCAAGGGGCTTCCCAACGAGCTGAAGCTCAAATTCCTTGCGGACAACGATTATGCCGATCTCTCCGGCGACGAGCTCGCGGAGAAGATCCGCAGCCGCATCCGCGAGAAGAACAAGGACCTGAAGGGCTCCATGCTCTCCCAGGGCACCACGCCCAGGATGCTGACCGACCTCATCGGCTCGCTCTGCGACCTTACCTCCGGCTCCGGCGACAAGGGCACGCCGATCGTGCTCGTGCAGGACTATTTCGTTAATTACGGAGACAAATAATACCGAATGCATCCTTACCTTGACATATCCCTTCCCACATACGGAGTATGCATGGCGGCGGCGATGATCCTTGCCGTCGCCATATCGTGCCTGCGCGCAAAGAAGCGCGGGATCGACCCCGACAGAGTGCTGACGCTCGCCATTTTCGCTATCGTCGCGGGCATAATCGGGGCGAAGCTTCTGTTCTTCATCGTCACGTATTCCCCAAGGGAAATGGTGGAGATGATAAGGACGAAAGGCATTTCGGCTCTGTTGGAGAGCGGTCTCGTGTTCTACGGCGGGCTGATAGGCGGCGTGCTCGGCGCTCTTCTCGGCGCCGGGTTTGCGAAGACGCCCTTGAGACGCTTCTCCGATCCCGTCGTGCCCGTGCTGCCGCTCGCGCACGCGATAGGGCGCATGGGCTGCTTTTTCGCGGGGTGCTGCTACGGCAGGGTGACCGAGTCGTGGATCGGGGTCTGCTTCCCCACGGAGGCGACCGGTCTGGCCGAGGGCGTGAAGGTCATACCGACGCAGCTTATCGAGGCGGGCGCGAATATCCTCGTGTTCATATTCCTCCTCTGGTTCACGAGGAAGCACAGGCGCGGGTTCCTCACGCTGTTCGTTTACATCGCGATCTACGGCGTGGAACGCTTCCTTATAGAATTCCTGCGCGGAGACGAGATAAGGGGCTTCCTTGGTTTCCTTTCCACATCCCAGTGGATCAGCGTCGCGCTCATAGCCGCCGGCGTCGTCGGGATGATCCTCACCTTGAAGGCGAAAAGCGCCGACCCGGATCTCCCCTCGAAGGCGTCCTTCCCCGACAAGGACTCCGCCTCGGATGAAACGGGGGACGCGGCTCCTGTCGAATAATGGTATTACCTGCCTCGAGTAAGACGTTTTGAAATTCTCAAAATTATTTTTTGGCGGACACAACATATTGTATCAGCGCCTGTTTACCTAATACAATCTTAAGAAATTTAAGGTTGAATCCCGTTTGAAAGTTTGATATCATACACATGGGAACTGGAGCTTGACTCACCGTTCCCGTTTTTATCCGTATTTTTTCCGTTACTCCTAGGGGGGACACTATGATTTCTGCGCAAGTCGTCTGGGCGAAGGCCCTTCCTGTTTTGCAGGAGGAGATGACTCCGACGAGCTACAAAACGTGGGTGAAGGATATAATGCCCATCTCGATCGAGGGCAATACCCTTATACTCATGGCACAAAACGAGCTTTATCTGACGACGCTCCGTCAGTTTTACTCCAATATCGTTACCGAATGCGTCAATAAGGCGAACGGCACCAACTATGCCGTGAGCTTTATCGTTAAGGAAGAGGCAGAGGCCGCCGTCTCCGTGCCCGTGCAGGGTGCGCAGGGCGAGGGGGTCTTTTTCGGCGTTCAGTCGAAGTACACCTTCGATACGTTCGTCACGGGCGAATCGAACCGTTTTGCACACGCCGCCGCCGTCGCAGTCGCGGACAATCCCGCTTCCGCGTACAACCCGCTCTATATCTACGGCGGGTCGGGTCTCGGGAAGACGCACATCCTCCACGCGATAGGCAATTACGTGCACGAGATGCATCCTGAGTTCAATATCTGCTTCGTTTCGAGCGAGGATTTCACCAACGACGTCATCGCCGCGATCAAGTACGACACTCGCGAGGAGCTCAGGAAGAAGTACAGGAACCTTGACCTGCTGCTCGTCGATGACATTCAGTTCATCGGCGGCAAGGAAGCGACGGAGATGGAGTTCTTCAACACCTTCAACGCG
>DGHD01000052.1 GCA_002392505.1 Christensenella sp. UBA3857
GGCATCATGACCACCGGCGGCGGCAGGACCTACGCGTACGATCTTAACGTCACCACGAGCGGACAGTCCTCCGCGCCCATCCGCTCCGACCGCGGCGGCGGCATAGTCGTTGTCGAGGGCGGCACTTATACCTCGAACGGGCTCGGCTCTCCCGCCATATACTCCACGGCGGATATCACCGTGTCGAAGGCGAAGCTCGTTTCCAATCTTTCGGAGGGCGTCTGCATAGAGGGACTCAATTCGATCACGCTCAACAACTGCGAGCTTACCGCCAACAACACCAAATGCAACGGCAACGCCTCGTTTTTCGACAGCATAATGCTTTATCAGTCGATGTCGGGCGACGCGGCGAGCGGCACCGCTTCGTTCAATATGACGGGCGGCTCGCTTACGAGCAAAAACGGGCACGTTTTCCACGTGACCAACACCAGCGCGGTCATCACTCTCGAGGGAGTCAGGATAGTCAACGAGGATAAGGACAACGTGCTCCTCTCCGTCTGCGCCGACGGCTGGTCGGGCGGATCGAACGTCGCCGTGCTCCGCGCCGTTGGGCAGGAGCTTGACGGCACGCTGCTCGTCGGAAGCGACTCGAAGCTCACGCTCGAGCTGACGAGCGGATCGTCCTTCACCGGCTTGATAGGCGGGAACATCGTGAACGCGAAGGGTGCGACCGTCTCGACCGAGGTCGGCGAGGTCTCCGTCACCATAGACGCTTCGAGCACCTGGACGCTCACGGGAGACACCTATATCACCGAGTTTATCGGCGACGCGTCGAGCATCATCTCAAACGGCTGCTCGCTGTACGTCAACGGCGTGAAGCTGACGGGAACAAGGTAAGTAAACAGCAAAAAAACCCGCCGTTCAAGCAAAACGGCGGGTCGTTTTTTTGTTAAAGCTCCATATCGAGGTTTTCGCGCGCTTCCGCGCTGTTCGCTGTGATCAGGCGGAGCTTTTCGCAGGAGGCTTTTTCGGCGCAGCCCCCGCAGAAGGACACGGCTTTTTCGAGCGCGCACTGCCGGATAGGGCAAAGGGATTCGCAGAAGGGCGTCTTTCTGCCCGCGGCGCGGCAGCCATCGCAGTTTATCATTTCGGGCGTTATTGAAACGCCGTTAAGCTCCGACCAAAGCGAAGCCACCTTCTTCCGCAAGGCGTCGTCGTTGTTTTTCGTCGCGGCGAACGCCTCGCATTTTTCGCAGTCAAGACCGCAGTAAGCGATAAGCTCTTTCATATTCCCTCCCGTACCGCGTGTGATCAGCGCTTCTTTTTCTTAATGAGCTTCGCCGCGCCGAGCACGTATTTCATGCCCGCCTCGACGATCATAAGCCCCATTACTATACCGAACGCGGTGCTTAAAAGCTTTGTCCCGCCGGACGCGGCAAGCGCCTTGTCGCCCGAGACGAGCCCGTGCATCATCTGGTAAAGCGACGAGCCCGGCGCGAGCGGGAGCACGCCGATCGTCACGAAGATAGTCGCGGGGGCTTTTTCGACCCTTGCCATTATCTGCGAGTAGACGCAGCAGAACGCCGCGGCGATGAGCCTGCAAAGGAAGTTGGAGCTGATAAAGCTCGAGGCGGCAAGGTATGCGCCGACCATCAGAACGCCGCCGAGGGCGCACGCCGCAAGGCGCCTTCCCTTAACGCCGAACCAAAGCGCAAAGCCCAGGCAGATTATCACCGCGAATACCAGCAGGAGGATCGCGCCGGGCTGCGCCGCCTCCGCTTCGGCGGGGACCCACGCCCTCAAAGCGTAGAGCGGCACGGCTATGCCGAGCGCGATCCCGAGGGCGCCCGTGACCGAAAGGGTGATATTCGATATTCCCGAAAGGGGGTCGAGGTGGATCAGATCGCGTATGCCGTTTGTCGCCGCAAGACCGGATATCAGCATCATTACGACGCTCGCCGTTATCAGCCCGACGTGATGCCCGAAGCCGAGATGCACGCAGGTGATGATGAAGAATTCGCTCAGCATGGACACGGCGAGATTGAGTATCAGCGGGTTCGATTCCCTTCCGGAAAGCCGGCGCACGGCGAACGTGATCAAAAGCGACGCCGCCGCGACGACGAGGATATCCATAAAGTCGCAGCCGAAGAACCCGGCGAAGCCTATTACGCCGAGTATGCCGGCAAGGTAGGTGATAAATGCGCGGCGCTTCTTTTTGACCGAGACGGCGGCGAATTCCCCGGCGAATTCTTCCGCGTCGGGTTTTTCGCCGACGACCTTTCTGGAAAGCGAATTGAGCGCGTCAAGCTGACCGAAATCCGTGGAAGTACCGTGTATGTGGCGGATCTCCGAAAAGACCTCCCCGTCGGGGGACGTGACCGTGCCCTGAACGGTCGACGGCACGACCCAGAAATTGACGTTTTCAAAGCCGTAGCTTTCGGCGAGCATATAAACGGCGGTCGTCACGCGGCGCGTTTCGCCGCCGCAGCCGATCATGGCGGCGCCGAGATCGAGTATGAGTCCGAATATCTTACGGTATTCCATAACGCTTCCTTTCCTGCGTTTCTTATTAAGGCAAGTCTAACATATCCTTCTTTGTTTTTCAATCCGGCAGAGGAATAATGCCGTCCCGGACGATCGCGGTCAAACGACGCCGCTCTCCGAAATACTGAATTCAAGCGCGTCGATATCGAGCTCCGCCTCCGCGCCGTAGGGCAGTATGAAGGTCGGCGACGAATGCCCGAAGTTGAGCCCGCTCATGACGGGGAGATCAGGCCGCCCGTATTTATCCGAAACGATGCTCCGGATGCACTCTGCGAACGGGGCGAAGCTGTCCGGCGAACGCAGCTTGCCTATTATCATGCCGCGGATCGCTTCAAGGAAGCCGCTCTGCCCCAGCCAATCGAGAAATACGGTCAGATACTCAACGTCGCAAAGCTCGGGGATATCCTCGAAAAAGAGTATGCTGCCCTCAAAATCCTTCCTTTCGACGAGCGCAGATCCGTCCGGCGCGCGGAGAGTCCTGATATCCGCATGACCTCCGAAAAGCTTTCCGCTCACGCGGCCCCTGCCCTGCACATACTGACAGCCGGGGTTGGGCACGTATGTTTTGAGGGAAGCCCTGTCGGTGCGGGAACCCGCGCTGAAGGACCATTCGTCGGAGGGCTCGATCGTGCCGAGCGGCGAAGCGTCGAAAAAGGTCTTCACGAACCAGCGGCGGCTGTAGGGATGCCATCGCCCGTTCTCCGCGATCGAGGTGAGGAGATTATCGCCGTAAAAGGTCGAAAGCCCCAGCCGCCAAAGGTAGAGATGGATCGTCATGATATCCGAATAGCCGCAGAATATCTTGGGGTTTTCAATGAACGGCTCCGGCTTGAGATAGGGGAGCAGGCGCACGGAGTCGTTCCCGCCTATGTTGGCTATTACCGCCTTGACGTTTTTGTTCTCAAACGCCCACATAAGGTCGTCCGCACGCGCTTCGGGGTTGTTTTTAAGATATGCGGTCCCCCGCAGCGAGTTGGGCGCGGCGACGACCTCGAGTCCAAGCTCGTTAAGGCGCGCGCAGCCCAGCCGGTACTGCCATTTTACGCGCGGAGCGCCGGCGCAGCCCCAGGACGGGCTGACCGCGGCAACGGTATCTCCTTTATTCAGCTTTGGCGGTTTGATCATACGAACCTCTTTTCACAGGCGGCAAAGTCAAAATGTCTTGAAAAACGACGCAAGCTCCGTAAGCTCGTCAAAGCCGAGCTTCTTATAAAATCCGTAGGCGGGCATATTCCTGTCGGTCATAAGGAAGACGGTGTTTATACCGCGTTTTTTAAGCTCGGCTTCAATAAGTGAAAAGAACTCCTTGCCGACGCCCCTTCCCTGATATTCCGCGCGGAGACACAGCTCCTCGATAAAATACTCGGTACCGCCGCACCAATGCTTGATCTTGCCGACGGAAACGCCGGCAAGAAGATCCCCGTCGAACAGCCCGTACACGAGCGAGCCGCGGACCTCGGTAAGATCCCGCAGGTAATTATCAAGCTGCTTTTCGTCGCTCCAATCCTCATTCCAGGGCGGCGCGCCGAATACTTCCCCAAGCATGCGCTTTATCTCTTCGAAAAAGGTCTGATCGATTTCTTTTATGTACATAATGCTCCCTCGACGGTCGACCGCGTTAACGCCTTGACGCGATCTCAACGGTATCGGGATAAGTCTAACATATCCCGCGCCGCAATTCAATCGCAGGCATGAAAAAACCGCGCCGCGCCGGCCGATGAGAGCGCCGTCAGCACGCCCTGCCGTTCGAGGCGGAAACCAAAAAGCGCCGCCCCCCTCGGGAGGGGAGCGGCAAACGCGGGGCTTATGCCGCGGAGTCTTTTTCGGCGGAGCGGCGCTCGCCGCAGTGCCTGTGTCCTTCGTGCGCGGAGTCGTCGGCGACTCTCATGCTCTGCACTTCGCCCGTCAGCGGATCGACTCTGAAGGAGTACTTCTGCCCGTTGTATCTGAAGCTGACTCTGTAAACGACCGTGCCGTCCTTATCGGATACTCTTGCTCTGAGCTTTTCGACCTGCTCCGCCGTGAGTCCGGCTTCCGCGAGCGCCGCTTCCTTTGCGGCGTCCTTGCCTATCGCGTTCTCGGGCTCGGCGGCTTCCTCGGGTCTGCCGCGGCGCCTTGCGTGATCTTCTCTGCCTTCCGGTCTTGCCCTTCTTTCGCCGTTCGTCTCATTCGCCGGCACGGATATTTCGGTTCTCTGCTCCGCGTTCGCGATTTCGCTTTGATCGCTTCTCTCCGCCAGCGCCGCGGGGACCGCGACCGCCGTCATAAGTCCCAGGCACGTAAGCGCCGCCGCTATTCTCTTAATTCTCTTTTTCATAATGATCGCTCCTTTTCGTTTTTTGTTCCGCGGTCTATTCCCTTCCGCTTGAGCGCATTATAGCAGAGGCATAAGGCTCCGGTCTCCGAAAACGATCTGCGGAATTTACGAAATTCATACGAAGCTTCTCGTATGAAATGCCGCAGTTTATTGCGGCTTTTGTCATTGAAATCAAAGGAAAAAACCGATATAATACTGTGTGACGAAAAGCTTTGCAGGAGGCATACCGTGGATCCCGAAAAGAAACGCATCTATATAGCGGACGACGACGGCAGCATAAGGCAGGTGATAAAGACCTTCCTTATTAACGACGGCTATGAGACGGAGGATTTCCCCACCGGGGACGCCCTGTATGAACGCTTTGAGGAGACGCCCTGCGATCTCGTCATACTCGACGTAATGATGCCCGGCAGCGACGGCTTTGCGATACTGACGAAGCTCCGCGCGGTGAGCACCGTGCCCGTAATAATGCTGACGGCAAGGGATTCGGAAAACGATCTTGCCATGGGGCTGGGTCTCGGCAGCGACGATTACATCACCAAGCCCTTCTCCGCGATGGCGCTCCTCATGCGCGTACGCGCGATATTCAGAAGGATAGAGTTCGAGAACGCGAAGTTCAGACCCGTTCAGAACGAAACGCGCTTCGGAAGGCTCGCCCTTGACGAGTCCTCCCGCGCGATACTGCTCGATAAGGAGCCGATGCCCCTCACGCCTACCGAATACGGAGTACTGCGCGACCTCATGCTCCACCCCGGCGAGGCGGTCTCCCGCGAGGAGCTCCTCAACAGGATATGGGGCTTCGAGTCGGTCGTGGAAACCCGCGCGACGGACGATACGGTAAGGCGGCTTCGCCAGAAGCTGGAGGGGAGCGGCGTCAGGATAGCCGCGGTCTGGGGCTACGGGTTCCGGCTTGAGGAAGAGAAATGAAAAAGCGTCGTTTGAAAACCAAACTGCTCATAACGCTCGTCGGCGTCACCTGCGCGGCGCTCGTTGCCGTCGCGCTCGCGTTCAACCTGTCGGTGCGCGGCTACATTAACGCGCGCGTCAATTCGCAGCTCGCTACCATTTCGTCCTCCGTATTTGACGGGCGAAAGGACGGTCACGGGAGCTGGTCCTTTGACGACCGGCCCGACAGAGTGACCGGCGCCCGCGGCAACGCCGTTATTCTGAGCTCCGAGGGCGAGCTCGTAGTCGTGCTGCGCGGCGACGAGGATACCGCACAGTTCATTGCCGAGAGCTACACCTCCGGCAAGCTGACAGCCGGCGGGAAATACACCACGCTTAAGACCGACGACGGAACCTATGCCGTGACGCTTTCGGAGGATCCCGTCATCAAGAACGCGTACATCGCCTCGTTCATAGACATCACCGCGATCACGGGACTTGCCTCGCGCATGAATATCATACTTATTATTGTTATCGCGGCGGCGATAATACTCTGCGTCATACTTAGCCGCGTGTTTGCAAAACAGCTGTCAAAGCCCGTGCAGTGCCTATCGGACTACGCGCACGACATAGGCGAGGGCGATCTCGAGCCGCGCGAGATGGATTTCAAGGAGGAGGAGTTCTCCGGTCTCGCCGATTCGATGAACCGCATGGCGGCGGCGCTGAAGGAATCGAAGAGCCGCCAGGAGGTGTTCTTCCAGAACGTATCGCATGAGCTTCGCACCCCGCTGACGTCCATAAAAGGCAACGCCGAGGGCATCGTTTACGGAGTGATGGAGCCGAAGGCGGCGGGGGAGACCATCATCCGCGAAACGGACAGGCTCACGTCCATGGTCGAGGATCTTCTTTATATCTCCCGCATGGAAAAGGCGGGCGGCGCGGAGAACGCGGAGCCTGTCGACGTAAGGGACGTGCTTTCCCTCTGCGTTTCCGAACAGAGAGCGGAGGCGGACAAGCGGGGCCTGACGTTTGAATTCGACTTCGACGACGAGCCCGCCATGGTCCGCATTCCCGAAAAGGACGCCGAGCGCATATTCGGCAACGTCATTTCAAACGCGATAAGGTATGCGAAGCGGACCATCGGTCTAGCATGCCATGATACGGGCGACAGTATCGCCGTCTGCATCCGCGACGACGGTCCCGGCATACCCGAGAAGGACCTCGAGCACATATTCGAGCGGTTCTACAAGGGCGAGGGCGGCAGGCACGGCATAGGTCTTTCGATCGCGAAGGAGGCGGCGGAGGCGTACGGAGGGCGCCTGACCGCCGCGAACGATCCCGGCGCTGCGTTCACAGCGGTATTCCCGAAAAAGTAAAGCGATACCGGATAATTGAGCCTTGGTCCAAGGGTGCATCCGCTTAAGGAGATGCAGGTTTTCAGCCTGAAAAAAACGTATAAAAAGATATCCGGGGATAGCCCATATCCGGGGATAGCCCATATCCCCGGATCTTTTTTTATTTCGGCTGAAAACCGCGAAGCGTCTCAAAAGATACCTTTTGAGGCTGTATATCGTTAAGTGAAGGCGCCCGATCCGGGGCTGTTTTCGTATGTTTTGCGTATTTTTCGCCGCTCTTTTTCGGAGATGCGGGAGGTGAAAACGCCTATAATGGGCTCAAGAAAAGAAACAGGAGGCGTTCAAAATGAAATCCGGAAAAAACAAGCTCCTTCCCATCCTGCTCGCGCTGGCGGTCATGCTCTCCATGCTGATGCTCACCGCCTGCAGCGGCGTCGGGGAAAGCATCGCGGGAAATACCGCTCTTTCTCAGACTTCACAGCTCGTATCGACAGGCGATACGCTCTCGGCGGTTTCGCTCGCGGCTTCATCCGATACAGGCGCAATTGCCGATGACGCTTTCTCGAACAGAGACCTCTCGGGCGAGTATGACGCCGATGAAGCGACGGCGATCGATCTCAACAGCTATAACGGCTCCGACGTGGTCATATCGGAAGCCGGGACTTTCGTCCTGACAGGCACTCTTGAAAACGGCAGCGTCGTCATTGACGCGTCAAGCGAGGACAAGATACAGCTCGTGCTGAACGGAGCCTGCATCAGCTCCGATTCCTACGCGGCGATATACGTCAAGCAGGCGGACAAGGTCTTCATCACCCTGGCGGAAGGGACTGAGAATACCCTCTCAAACGGCGGCTCGTTCGTACAGAAGGACGACAACACCGTCGACGGCGTCATCTTCTCCAAGGACGATCTTACGATCAACGGCACGGGCACGCTCACGATAGTATCCCCCGCCGGGCACGGCGTCGTCTGCAAGGATGAGCTTGTCATAACCGGCGGCACGATTAAAATAACTGCGGGCTCCCACGCGATCCAGGCAAAGGACAGCATCGCGGTCGCAGGCGGAAACATCACGCTCCGCGCCGGCAAGGACGGGATGCACGCCGAAAACGACGAGGACGATACCCTCGGCACGATCTACGTCACCGGCGGCAGCTTCTCGATAAACGTCGGGGACGACGGGATCCATGCGGGATCCCTTCTCAGGATAGACGGAGGCGCATTCGATATCACTGCGGCAGAAGGGCTTGAAGCGACGTACGTGCAGATCAACGACGGCGATATCACGATATCCGCCTCGGACGACGGCATAAACGCGGCGAAAAAGTCGACCGCATACACTCCCACGGTCGAGATCAACGGCGGCAGTCTTGATATCTCCATGGGGCAGGGCGATACCGACGGTATCGACGCCAACGGCAGCCTTATCATAACGGGCGGCACGATAGCCGTCACCGGCAATTCCGCCTTCGACTGCGACGGCTCCGTTACCTGGACCGGCGGCACCGTGACTGTGAACGGTCAGCAGCAGACCGAGATCACCAACCAGATGATGGGCGGTCCCGGCGGTATGGGCGGTCAGCCCGGCTCCGGCGGCATGGGCGGCTTCGGCGGAGGACGCCGCAGATAAACCGGGAATACGACAAGTGAAAGAAATACCAAAAGGAGGACGGAAACATGTACGAGAATGATTATTACCCCGAATTCAACGCTGCCGAAACGGCGGCAAACCATAACGTCAGAGCTAATGAAAAAGCCCCCGCGAGGAAGCGCAGAACGGGCAGAAGACTCCTCTCCATGCTGCTCTGCGGCATCATGTTCGGCACTGCGGCTGCGGGAGCATACAAGGGAACGAGCTTGCTGTTGAACAGAGAAAGCGGGAGCCGGACCGAAGTATCCGAAGAGGAAAGCACGGCGGAAAACACGGAGCGGAATACGGTCTCCGACGTCACCGCGGTATCCTATGCTTCCGACTCCGTAAAGACTTCGCAGACGCTTGACGTAAGCGAGATCGCCGAGGGCGCGATGCCCTCCATGGTATCGATCACGAATATCAGCGTGCAGGAGGTGCAGAGCTTCATGGGCTTCTTCGGCGGGAGAGGGACCGAGACGCAGGAGTCCGAGAGCAGAGGAACGGGCATCATAATCGGCAAAAACGAGAGCGAGCTGCTGATAGTCACGAACAACCACGTAGTTGAAGACGCCGACACGCTGACCGTCTGCTTCATAGACAACGAGGCGTGCGAGGCCCAGATAAAGGGTCTCGATCCGGATAACGATCTTGCGGTCGTCGCGGTGCGGCTCTCCGATATCAAGGACGAGACCGCCGCCGCCATCAGGATCGCCGTGCTCGGCAGCTCCGATTCGCTCAAAGTCGGTCAGCAGGTGGTCGCTATCGGCAACGCGCTGGGCTTCGGACAGTCCGTAACCACGGGCATAGTCAGCGCGCTCGGCAGAACTATAGATACCGCCGACGCCGAGATGATACAGACCGACGCCGCGATCAACCCGGGCAATTCCGGCGGCGCGCTGCTCAACATGAACGGAGAGGTCGTCGGCATCAACTCCGCCAAGTTCAGCTCCACCGAGGTGGAGGGCATGGGCTATGCAATATCGATCACCGACGCGCTCCCCATCATCCGGGACCTCATGAACCGCACCACGAGAGAGAAGGTCTCCGACGCGGACGCTTCATGGCTCGGCGTTGACGGGCAGGAGATAACCGCCTCGACGGCGTCCTCCTACGGCATACCGCAGGGGATATACCTGACTTCGATCGACAGCAGAAGCCCCCTGCGTGAGCTCGGCATTACCGTCAAAAGCATAATAACTCACTTCGACGGCGTCCGCGTAACGAGCATCGAGAACCTCGAAAACCGTCTTCAATATTATGCGGCGGGCGAAACGGTGAGTATCACCCTGCAGGTCGCCGAGGGGAAGAAGTACGTCGAAAGGACCGTCGAGGTCACGCTCGGCAGAGCGTCGGAGCATACACAGCCCGTCGGCGGATCCGGATTCGGCTTCGGCGGATGGTGATGAACGAATAAAACAAATACCGCCTCCGGGTACTCCCGAAGGCGGTATCGGTTTATCTTTGCAAACCGGGTGTTGTCAGACAGACAGTTGATAATACCTCGATGCCCTTCCGCCCTCAACAAACTCTTCAATAAGATCAAAACCGTTTTTTTCAAGAACTCTCTGCGACGCAGTATTATCCGAAAACGTGAAAGCCCCGACCGTCCCGATCCCGAACCTTTCATGCATCTCTCTCAAAAAAAGCGAAACGGCTTTGGGCGCATTCACTTAACGATATGCAGCCTCAAAAGGTATCTTTTTAGCGCCCTGCTGCGTTGAAAATGCTC
>DGHD01000054.1:0-247 GCA_002392505.1 Christensenella sp. UBA3857
TCTCACGCTCGCCCTGGAGCACGTGTACCTCGACCGAGGTCTGACCGTCTGCCGCGGTGGAGAAGATCTGCTTCTTCTGCACGGGGATGGTGGTGTTCCTGTCGATCAGCCTGGTGAACACGCCGCCCAGAGTCTCGATACCGAGGGAAAGCGGAGTGACGTCGAGCAGCAGGATATCCTTTACCTCGCCGCCGAGGATACCGCCCTGGATAGCGGCGCCGACCGCGACGCACTCATCGGGGTTGAT
>DGHD01000054.1:299-6986 GCA_002392505.1 Christensenella sp. UBA3857
CTTGAAGGGCTCCTTGCCGGTGATCCTCTTAACGAGCTCCTGCACGGCGGGGATACGGGACGAACCGCCGACGAGTATGACCTTGTCGATCTGGCTGGTCTTGAGGTTCGCGTCCCTCAGCGCCTGCTCCATGCATACGCGGGTCTTGTCGAGAAGGTCTGCGATGAGCTCCTCGAACTTCGCCCTGGTGATGTTCATATCTATGTGCTTGGGGCCGGTGGCGTCCGCGGTGATGAACGGCAGGTTGACGTTCGTGGTGAGCGTGGCGGAGAGCTCTATCTTCGCCTTCTCCGCGGCGTCCATAAGACGCTGTTTGGCGATACGGTCGTTGCGCAGATCGATGCCGTTGTTGCGCTTGAAGTCCTCCGCGATATAGTCCATGAGCCTCTTATCGAAGTCGTCGCCGCCGAGGCGGTTGTTGCCGTTGGTGGCAAGCACTTCGAATACGCCGTCGCCGATATCGAGCAGGGATACATCGAAGGTACCGCCGCCGAGGTCGTAAACGAGGATCTTCTGCCTGTGCTCCTTATCCACGCCGTAGGCAAGGGAAGCGGCAGTCGGCTCGTTGATGATGCGCTTTACGTCAAGACCGGCGATACGGCCGGCGTCCTTTGTCGCCTGACGCTGCGAGTCGGAGAAGTAAGCGGGAACGGTGATGACCGCTTCGGTGACCTTCTCGCCGAGGTAGGCCTCCGCGTCCTGCTTGAGCTTCTGAAGTATCATAGCGGAGATCTCCTGCGGGGTGTAAGTCTTACCCTCGATCGTGCGCTTGAAATCGGAGCCCATCTCACGTTTGATGGAAGAAACGGTGTTGTCGGGGTTGGTGATGGCCTGACGCTTTGCGACCTGACCTACCATACGCTCGCCGTTTTTGAATGCAACGACGGAAGGAGTGGTGTTGGCGCCCTCCGCGTTGGGGATGACCTTGGGCTGACCGCCCTCAAGTACTGCTACGCATGAATTGGTTGTACCCAAATCTATACCGATGATCTTAGACATAATATTTATCCTCCATTTGATAATATTCTTTATTTATATTTACCCGCGAGGGGGCTGATTTCATTCGTTGACCTTTACCATTGCGTAGCGGACGATCTTGCCCTTTACGCGGTAGCCCTTCTGCAGAACGGCTGTGATCTCGCCGGAGGGGACTCCCTCGACGTTATCCTTCATCACGGCGTCGTGCAGTTTGGGATCGAACTGACCGGAAGCCTCAAGCTCCTCCGCGCCGCATTTCGCGAGCGAATCGACGAACTGCCTTGCGATATTGCGTATGCCCGCGGCGAATGCGTCGTCCGGAGCGTTTTCAAGCGCTCTCTCGAAATTATCGAGCACGGGAAGGAGGTTCTTGACGGTCTCCCTCACGCCGTCGTCACGGCTGTCCGCGGCGATCTGCGCGTTGCGCTTGCGGTAATTCTCGAACTCCGCCTGCAGCCTTTGCGCCTGCTTGACGGCGTCGTCCCTGTCCTCGGTCAGCTTGTCGAGCTTTTCCTTCAGCGCCTTGACCTCCTCTGCGGTGAGCGTCAGCGCTTCGTACTGCTCTTTTGCCTCGTCCGCCCCGTCGGTCTTCTCCGCGGGCGCTTCGTTCTCGGGAAGCTCGGGGAGCTCGGTCTCGTTCACGACCTGTTCTGTTTCCTTCTGTTCTGCCATTTTAGCTGCTTTCCTTTTCCCTTTTCTTGACATTTGCCATCACCTTATTTCAACAGCTTGCTCAAAATATCGCTCAGGCTGCTGCTCATGTATTTGAGGACCGCCATTACCTTGCCGTAATCCATCCTCGTCGGTCCGACGACGCCCATAGTACCTATGTTTTTGCCGCCCGCTTTATACGTTACGGTAACGACGGAGCAATCCTTCATATCGGGATTGTCGTTCTCCGTTCCGATCTTAACGCTCATTTCGACGTCCGATGCGTCGGTAAGCACCTTCTGAAGGTAATCGCCCTTCTCTATCTCGGTAAGGAAGCTCCTCGCCTTGGTGGCGTCCGCATACTCGGGATAATCGAGTATGTTCGACGCGCCGACTACCTCGACGTCCGTCTCGGACATGCTCCTTTCGATATCCTCGAGCATCTCGCACACGGCGCCCGCCTGCTCGCCAACTTCGGACTTTATCATGGGGAGCACCGTTTCGATCGCCTCGCTGAGCTTATGCCCATCGAGCTTCTGGGTGATGAGCTTCGATATCTTCTCGATATCGTCGGGCGAGAGGCTCTCCGGGATATTGATCATGGCGTTCTTGGTGACGCCGGTGTTCGTAACGACCACCGCCATCGCCTTGCCGTCCGATACGGGGATCAGCGAAATGCGCTTGAGTTTCATAGACGAAAGCTGCGGCACGAGCACCATGGAGGTGTAATTCGTCATATCGGAGAGCACCTTCGCGGTCTGCCTTATGACCTCCCCCACCTCGTGCACCCTGGTGTCCAGGTGGCGCTTTATGTAATCCGCCTCGTCGTCGGTGAGCTTCGCGCTGTCCATTATATGGTTGACGTAGAGCCTGTAAGCCTTTTCGGAGGGGATGCGCCCGGCGGAGGTGTGCGGCTGCTCAAGGAACCCGAGCTCCGTAAGGTCGCTCATCTCGTTCCTGATGGTAGCCGGGGAAAGCCCCATGTCGCTGCGCTTCGATACCGTCCTTGAGCCGACAGGCGCGGCGGTCATGATATAGTCGTCGACTATCGCCTGCAGGATACGCATCTTGCGGATATCGAGCAGCCCTGTGTTATCGCTCATGCACTGTCACTCCTTTCACGGTCTCGTCTTGTTGTTAGCACTCACTCCCTTCGAGTGCTAACAGTATGATAACACTCCCGAACTATTATGTCAACGGTTTTCATGATCGATTCGGAATATATTTTTGACAAAGTGCTCCGGCAGCACGAAACGCGCGCTGAAAAGGCTTCCTATAAAAGGAAGCCTTTGTGTTAACTGCTCGCGACTTTTTCAGCCTTCCCCACAGGGGAAGGGGGACCGCGAGGAACGAGCGGTGAATGAGGGATGCTTCCGATAAGCTTGGGCTTCCGACTGCGTAACAGCAGAAAAAACGGTTGAAAATCCTCCGAATTTTCCGAAAAGATGCCCCCCCTCATCAGTCGTTCTCGCTTACGCTCGCCCGACAGCTTCCCCACCCAATGGGGGAAGCCTTTGTGTTAACTGCTCGCGACTTTTTCAGCCTTCCCCACAGGGGAAGGGGGACCGGAGCCGCAAGGCGAGGGTGGATGAGGGATGCTTCAGATTATCTTGGCCTTCCCAACTCTGTAACACTAATGTTACAACGTGCATACTTACTCGGAATTGTCTCGCGGGAGCGGTTCCTCGGAGTTGAGTTATCGTGGTTACGCGCCTATCGCGGCGCGTCACGCCCACTCGGCTCGAAAAAAACATTTTTCGGCCACGTGGGCGGCGCTCGCTTCGCTCGCTTAACGTGCGTCCTAAAAGCTTGAGTGCAACTCGCTTTGCTCGCTTGGCGTGCGTCCTAAAGACTTTCGTGCTACTCGCTTTGCTCGCTTGGCGTCATGCCGACTATTCAGCCTTCCCCACAGGGGAAGGGGGACCGGAGCCGTAAGGCGAGGGTGGATGAGGGATGCTTCCGAGAAACGTGTGCTTCCCATGTGCGTAACACTACTGTTACAGCGTGCATACATACTGGGAAATATCTCGCAGGAGCGGTTTCCCGATGTTGCGTGATCGTGGTTACGCGGTTATCGCACCGCGTCACGCCCACTCGGCTCGAAAAAAACATTTTTCGGCCACGTGGGCGGCGCTCGCTTCGCTCGCTTAACGTGCGTCCTAATAACTTTTGTGCATCTCGCTTTGCTCGCCTGTGCGTGCGTCCTAAGAACTTGAGTGCTTTTCGCTTTGCCCGCGCATTCCGGCCTTCCCCCTTTCGGTGGGGAAGGTGGCATTTCGACCAAAGGGAGAAATGACGGATGAGGGGGTAATTGCTAATTGCTAATTGCTAATTCCTAATTGCTGATTCCCTATCCTCCCTCCCCCATCTCCCGCCTGAGCTTCTTTATTATATTCGCTTCCATGCGGCAGACCTTGACCTGGGTCAGCCCAAGCCGTTCCGCGGTCTCCTTTTGGGTGAGGTCTCTGTAAAAGCGGAGCAGCGCCACCCTCTTTTCGGCGGGCTCGAGCTTATCGAGCGCAAGCGCGGCGGCGACCCTGTCGGTAACGAGCGTTTCCATATCCCCGCGGTCGGGGATCAGTTCGCCGAGCGTCGCCTCCCCGTCCGAAAAGGCGGGCGCGGAAAGCGAGACCGGCGGGCGGCAGGCTTCGAGCGCGAGCGCGGCTTCTTCGTTCGTCACGCCGAGGGCCGCAGCTATATCGCCGATCCTCGGCTCCGGATCGCCTCTTTTTTCCGCCTCGTCCACTGCTTTTTTTAGTTTGACCGCAAGCTCCTTATACCTTCTTGCCACCTTGAGCTCCCCGTCGTCGCGCAGGAACCTTTTTATCTCCCCCGCGACGAACGGTACGGCGCAGCTTGAAAAGCGCGCGCCGCGCCCGGGATCGAATCGCATGACCGCCTTGACGAGCCCTACCGAGCCGAGCTGAACGAGATCGTCCCATTCCGCGCCCCTGCCGCGGTACCTTTGGGCGACGGAAACAACGAGCGGCAGATTTAGCTCGACCGCCTTCTCGAACGCCGCCCTGTCGCCCGCGCGGGCTTTTTCAATGAGCCTTGCCGTCGCCTCCCCGCGGTCGGGCGCTTCACTCATGCGCGCCGAGCCTTTTCTTCATTGTGACGGTCGTGCCCTTGCCGACTTCTGACTCTACCTCTACGCTGTCCATGAACGCCTCCATCACGGCAAAGCCCATTCCGGAGCGCTCCGCCTCCGGGCGCGAGGTGTAGAACGGACGCCGTGCAAGCTCTATATCCTCTATCCCCCGCCCCTTGTCCGAGACCACGACGGTGAGCAAGTCGCCGTCCGCGTAAAGCTCCATTTCGACCGTGCCGCCCGAAGCTCCGTAGCCGTGTATCACCGCGTTCGTGACCGCCTCCGACACGGCGGTCCTTACGTCCGAGAGCTCCTCCACGGTGGGATCGAAGAGCAGGCAGAACTGCGCCGCGACGCCCCTTGCGAGCGCCTCGTTCCGGGTAAGGCTCATAAAGCTTGTCCTTAAAAAGTTCTTCATTGGCGGCTCCTTTCCGTGCAGAGCGAGTAAACGCCCGACATGCGAAGTATCAGCTCCACGTTCCTACGCGCGTTTTTAACGTCCATGGTGCCCCCGCGGGCGGAGATCGTGCGGTATCTCCCGAGGAGCACCCCTATGCCGGAGCTGTCCATGAACGAAACGGCCTTCATATCGTATTCGACGCGGTCGATGCGCTTGTCCTCAAGCTCGCTGTCGAGCCTTTCGCGAAGCTCGCCCGCAGAGTGCTGATCGATCTCCCCCTCGGGACAGACCTCCATCACGCGCCCGCGCTTTTTAACGGTGACTTTCATTTTGTTCCGCCTTTCTTTTTTGATTCGATAAAGCTTAAATTTCTGCGGAGGACGAAAAAACCCCTGCATCGAAAAAAAACCTGTTTTGTCGATTGCAAAGATCCGACTTATGAGTTATAGTATTGACATAATGATCGGGAGGTATGCGAGATTTGGAAAAGCTTTTTTTCTCACTCGGTCCCGGATATGAGGTATCGATAGGCAATGGCGCCTCCGCTTTGTTGGGAAGCGCCGCCGCCGCGCTGACGGAGGGCAGGCTTGCCGCGATAGTTACCGACGCCGGCGTCCCGCGCGAACACGTCGAGCTCTGCCGCGCGCGTCTTGCCGACGCAGGCTTTGCCGCGGGCGTTTTCGCGATCAAGGCGGGCGAAGCGTCGAAGAGCCTCGATACCGTAGAGGATCTGTATTCGTTCTTCTCCGGGCTCGGCATAACGCGGAGCGACGCCGTTGTGTACGTCGGCGGCGGCGTGGTCGGCGATATCGCGGGCTTTGCCGCGGCGACCTACCTGCGCGGGGTAAAGCTCATCGCCGTGCCGACGACCGTCATCTCCCAGACCGACAGCGCGTACGGCGGCAAGACCGGCGTGGATCACCTCGGCATAAAAAACGCCATCGGGTGCTTCCGGCACCCCGCGGCGGTCATCGCGGATACGGCGTTCCTTGAGACCCTGCCCGAAAACGAGCGTGTTTCCGGCATGGGCGAGGTCGTAAAATACGGCGCGATAGCGGCTCCCCAGATACTCGATTCCGTAAGCCGCGCCCTGCCCGACGAGCGGATCATCGCCGCGTGCGCCGCGATAAAGCTCCGGTTCTGCGAGAAGGATGAATTCGACCTTAACGAAAGACGCGCGCTGAACTTCGGGCACACCTTCGGGCACGCGATCGAATCGGCATCCGGGTTCACGGTCCCGCACGGGCAGGCGGTCGCGTACGGCATGCTCGCTGCGATACGGCTCGGCGAGCGCCTCGGCGTGACGGAGACGGGCGTTTACTCCGCAGTCGAAAACGCATGCGGACGCGCGGGGCTCGATACCCGCTGGGAACGTGCGCTCGGCGAAGCGTATCCGTATCTGATAAAGGATAAAAAATCAGACGGCAGGACCATCGACGCGGTGCTGCTCAAGCGGCTGGGCGAGCCGGTCAGGATGAAATTGAAGCCCGAAGAAATGAAGCTGTAAAACAAAAAAAACGCCTGCGGGGAGCTGCATTCAATTAAGGAGATGCAGGTTTTCAGCCTG
>DGHD01000029.1:0-52794 GCA_002392505.1 Christensenella sp. UBA3857
TAAGTGCGACATGGTAACGCCGCCCGACTTCTTTGAATCATAGTCGAAATAAGCCTGAGCGTACATATCGGTGTTGTTTCCGATGATCTTGATGGAGTTCTTGTTCGCGCCAACGGTACCGTCGGAGCCGAGACCGTAGAACAGGCAGCGGATGGTGCCTTCGGGTGCGGCGTCGATCTTCTCGTTAACGGGAAGGCTGGTGAAGGATACGTCGTCGATGATGCCCACGGTGAAGTGGTTCTTGGGCTCAGCCTGAGCGAGATTGTCGTAAACGGCCTTGACCATGGAGGGAGTGAACTCCTTGGAGCCCAGACCGTACCTGCCGCCGACGACTTCGACGCCGGTGCGGCCCATTTCGGTCAGAGCGGTGATGACGTCCTCATAGAGAGGCTCGCCGAGGGAGCCGGGCTCCTTCGTCCTGTCGAGGACGGCGATGCGCTTCGCGCTCGCGGGGATGGCGGCAACGAACTTGTCCGCGGCGAAAGGCCTGTAAAGACGGACCTTCAGGAGGCCGACCTTCTCGCCCTTCTTGTTCATGTAATTGACAGCTTCCTCAGCCGCATCGGCGCCGCTGCCCATGATGACGAGCACGCGCTCCGCATCGGGCGCGCCGACGTAATCGAAGAGGTGATAATGGCGGCCGGTCAGCTCGCCGACCTTCTCCATGTAATACTCAACGATGCCGGGGATCTCCTTATACATGTTGTTGGCAGCCTCACGACCCTGGAAGTAGATATCGGGGTTCTGCGCGGTGCCGGCAAGATGAGGATGCTCGGGGTTGAGGGCACGCTCACGGAAACGCTTGACAGCCTCGAAATCGCAGAGGGGACGCATATCCTCATAATCGATCTGCTCGATCTTCTGGACTTCGTGAGAGGTGCGGAAACCGTCGAAGAAGTGGATGAAGGGGATGGAGGAGCGGATCGCCGCAAGATGGGTGACGAGCGCGAGGTCCATGACTTCCTGTACGGAAGCGGAGGCGAGCATAGCGAAACCGGTCTGACGGCACGCCATAACGTCGCTGTGATCACCGAAGATGGAGAGGGAGTGCGCGGCGAGTGCACGTGCGGAGACGTGGAAAACGCCGGGAAGCTGCTCGCCCGAGATCTTGTACATGTTGGGGATCATGAGGAGCAGACCCTGGGAAGCCGTGAAGGTGGTGGTCAGAGCGCCGGCTGCAAGGGAGCCGTGAACAGCGCCCGCAGCGCCGCCCTCGGACTGCATCTCGGCGATGCGGACCTTCTGGCCGAACAGGTTAACTCGTCCGTTTGCCGCCCATTCGTCCGCGACTTCAGCCATGGGGCTGGAGGGGGTGATGGGGTAGATCGCGGCTACATCGGAAAATGCATACGCGACGTGCGCGGCAGCGGTATTACCGTCAATGGTAACAGTCTTTGCCATAGAAGATTATCCTCCTGAATAATAATAAGAGTTTTCACCACAACAGCCCATAGACAGCCATTATGGTTATTATCCACTCATCATTATAATCATACAGGGGGTCGAAAACAAGACAAATTTTCCTTTATTATAAAGTATATTTTGTCCGATCGGAGAATGCGGCTTCACCTCTCGGGAAGCCCCGCGGCGGCTCCGTCCCGCGGGGGACATTCCTTTCGCCGGATCTCCTTTTCGACGGGGTGGGAGCTGCCGCTCACGATAGCTCCGGCGTCCGGAAGGACGAATCCTTCGTCCTTGTTTTTGGTCATTTTTCAAGCCTCCTTTTTTGTTTTATTATTCGCTTCCGAAACGCCGGTTATTCAGCGCGCACGTTCACAGCGCGGGACGTTTCGACATAGTATGTATAAATCCTTAAAGGAGGTCAAAACGATGTATATTTGCAATTCATGCCGTCTTGACGGCGTCGGCGGATGCGATCTTACCACCGTGTCCGCAGGCGACGTGTCAGTCGGTCTTTCCATCTGCGGCTACGAGCCTTCCGTCGTAAGGCTGCCGAAGCTCATCGCCGTGGATCAGAACTACACCTCGGGGCTTTGCCCCAACGCCGCGCTCGGCAAGGGGACGATGTTCCCCGAGCTCGTGAGCGAGTATTGAGGAGGTCAGTATGGATCGCTGTGAGCTTATGAACAGGATCAGCGAGGTCGAGTTCGTCTGCGTCGAGCTTAATCTCTATCTCGACACCCATCCCGGCGATACCGCCGCCAGGAACGATTATTACAGCTACTCGACGCTCCTTCGCGAGCTGATCACCCAATATGAAGCGGAATACGGTCCCTTGATGGGCTTCGGCAATTCGCCGACCAACGTCGGCTGCTGGGTATGCTCCGACTGGCCGTGGGAAAAGAATTGAAAGAGGAGGTACCGAGAATATGTGGATCTATCAGAAAAAGCTTGAATTCCCCGTCAGGATCTCGAATCCGGATCTCACCGTGGCAAAGGCGCTGATGGCTCAGTACGGCGGACCGGACTCCGAGCTTTCCGCCGGTATGCGCTATCTGACGCAGCGCTTCACCGCCCCGGACGATCGTATTAGAGCGACGCTGAATGACATAGGCACGGAAGAAATCGCCCATTGGGAGATGATTGGCACAATGATTCTCCAATCAATGGAAAATGCGCCCCTTCAGGAGCTTGAAAGGGCGGGACTAATCGGTCATTACGCGATGCACGGCAGGGCGGTGTACCCCTCCGATCCCAACGGCGTGCCCTTCACGGCGAGCTATATCCAGTCCACCGGCGACCCCATTGCGGATATCGCGGAGGATATGGCGGCGGAGCAGAAGGCGCGCGCGACTTACGAGCACGTAATGGATCTAACCGATAATGAACAGTATCTTGCGCCGCTCCGGTTCCTCAGGGAACGCGAGATAGTCCATTTCCAGCGCTTCTCCGAATGCTGGAACATACTAAAAGAGATCTATCCCGAGCCCGCGCGCGGCAGGGGCAGGTAAGGCGCGGTTTATAATAGATTCCGAAAGACGGTTTTTTTGAAGCGGCGTCCGGCAGCCGATCGGCAGCGGCGGACGCCGCCTTTTTTTTCTGCGTCAGCAAAGACAATAAAATAGGAAGAAACTATCTCTAAACGAGCGATCCGACGCGCAGAAAGGCGTGTTTTTTAACGGTTTGCGGCGGCTTGTTCATACTTTGTTCAAAATTTTGCGTCGAAAGCCAAAAAAACTATTGCATTTTCGTTTAGTATAGGTTATAATAAATTATCCAAAATTGTGTGGGGGCAGATATGTCCCTATACAAAAATAATTTAGGAGGATAAAAAATGAAGAAGTTTCTTGCTATGCTTCTGGTTGTTCTGATGGCTCTCGCCCTCGTCGCTTGCCAGCCCAAGCCCACCGAGCCCGATCAGCCCGCTCAGTCTGCCGAACCCGCTCAGTCTGACGAACCCGTTCAGACCGACGAACCCGTCGAACCCACGGCCACCCCGGAACCCGTTGTTCGCCCTGAGGCCTTTGAGGGTCTTGATGACGAGGAAGTTTATGAGAAAGTCCTCGGCAAGTACAACGAGCTGCTCCAGGCTTCCAAGGCTCTTGAGAACACCATTGATCAGCGTTTCATGATGCAGGCTCAGGCTGAGGCTTATCTCCTCAACTCCGGCGTTATGATCCCCACCACCACCCAGGGCGGTGCTTACGCTATCACCCGTATCGCCTACAGGACCGTTCCTTACGTCCAGTGGGGCAACGATGACGACCGTTTCTATGGTCTTGCCATCTCCGGCGATAAGGAGTTCCTCACCAAGGAAGAGCGTGAAGAGATGAAGGCCCTTTGGGAGAAGGCGGCTGCCGGCGAAGGCACCTACGATCCCATCGCTTACCTCGAGGGTAAGGGCCACACCATCAATCGTGATTACACCCTGACCTTCTCCACCGCTCCCGCGACTCTTGACTGGCTGAACACCTCCATGCAGTCCGATACCGAGATCACTGTTAACACTGTTGACGGTCTTGTCCAGTACGACAACCTCGGCAACATGAATCCCGCTCTGGCTGAGAGCTGGGACATCTCCGATGACGGTCTCACCTACACCTTCCACATCCGCAAGGGCGTTAAGTGGTACACCTCTGAGGGCAAGGAGTATGCTGAGCTCACCGCTAAGGACTTCGAGTCCGGCTTCCATCACATGCTGGATACCGACTCCGGTCTTGACTGGCTCGTTGAAGGCGTTATCGTCGGCGTATCCGAGTATCTTGACGGTGGTTCCTACGATGATGTCGGCTACAAGGCTATTGACGATTACACCCTCGAAGTAACCCTCTGCAACCCCACCTCTTACTTCATGACCATGCTGACCTACTCCATCTTCCTTCCCATCTGCGACAGCTTCTATCAGGCTCATGGCGGCGTCTTCGGTAAGGATGCATATCAGGAGGCCATTGCTGGTAACGCTTACACCTTCGGTAAGGCTGACGATGTTGCTTCTCAGGTTTACTGCGGTCCGTTCCTTGTCAGGAAGCTCCAGTCCGCTTCTGAGATCCTCCTCGTCAAGAACGAGAACTACTACAACATTGATAAGGTAAACCTTAACTCCATCAAGTGGGTATTCGACGATGGTTCCAACCTCCCCGCTCTGTATGAGGATGCCTGCAACAACGTATATCCCGGCATCAGTCTGAGCTCCTCTCTGCTCGACCTTGCTAAGGCTGATGGTAACTTCGACAAGTACTCCTACATCAGCGACACCACCTCCACCACTTACTTCGGTGGTCTTGCTGTGAACCGTCGTACCTTCGTTCTTGAGAACGGCGGCTGCGCCTCCCTCAAGGATGACGATCAGAAGATCGACACTCAGCTCGCTATGCTGAACCAGAACTTCCGTCTTGCTCTGCAGTATGCCTTCGATAAGGAGACCTTCAACGCGGTCCGTCGCGGCAATGACCTCGCTCTGACCTGCCTGCGTAACATGTACACCCATCCCGAGTTTGTAAAGCTCGAGAATGACTGCACCGATGCGGATGGTCACACCTTCCCCGCCGGTACCTTCTACGGTGAGATGGTACAGTACTATGTAGAGCAGCTCGGTATGCCCATCGATATTCATGACGGTGTAAACGGTTGGTATCGTCCCGACGCCGCTAAGGCCGCTCTTGAGCAGGCTAAGGCCGAACTCGGTGATGCTGTTAACTGGCCCGTACACATCGAGGTAGTTTACTACTCCGGTTCCGAGACTATCACCAATGAGAGCCAGGCTTACAAGTCCGTTATCGAGGCTTGCCTTGGTTCTGAGAACGTTGTCGTAGACCTCATCGAGGCCACCACCGTTGACGATTACTATGCATCCGGCTACCGTGCTCCCGATGGCGAACATGCCGACTACGATATGTTCTTCGGTTCCGGTTGGGGTCCCGACTACGGCGATCCTTCCACCTACCTGGATACCTTCCTTGGTAATGGTGCCGGTTACATGACGAAGGTCATCGCTCTGTTCTAATAACAGATCAAAAATCTTCAGATCAAATCGATCCGAATGCATATAGGGGGGCAACCCCCTATATGCAAATTTTAATCAAAGCATTTAACACTTTTTCCAAAAAAGCTTTATTTCAAAGCATTTTTACATGATGGGCCGTTATTTCCACAGCGGGAGTATCGCCCGAAAAATCACATTTTCAACCAATTTCTTTCCGGCGACTGTTGCGGGGCATGCCCCCGCGGGATCACAAAGATCCCAAAAATCCTAAATGAGAGGGAGATTACGGCTTAGCCCGTACTCATACGGATAAAAATATGAGTAAATATTTGTTAAAGCGTATACTGTTCTCCATCTTCTCGCTTGTTGTAGTTATCGCCGTCGTTATGATTCTTGTTTACACCGGCATCAAAAGGAACGTTATTTTCCAGCAGGATGACGTTTGGACCAAGAAGAGCAACAACGACCGTACGATGTACGAGTACACCATGTGGCAGAAATACAGCTATCTCGATTACGTCGAATACGGCAGCTTTCTGAGAGAAAAGTATACTGCATTGTATGGCGATGATTACGCCAACCACGATGACTTCAAGGAGGACGTCGCGGCCATTCAGAACGTTGAAAAGGCCGAAACCAACGCCAGCGTTCAGGAGTTTAAGGCTAAATACTCCAATCGCAAAATAATCTATCTTGAACCTATTAAGTTCAGCAACGGAAAGCTCAAGCCCGGCGGCAAGGGATACCTCTTTGCCGTTCATGAAAAGAGCGTTTTCTATCGTCTTTGGGAGTACTTCTCTCATCTTATTTCGATCGAACATAAGAATATGGTAAAGGACGAGAACCTTACTGAGCGTTATATCCGCTTTGAGAAGGATCCCTATTCCGGCTTGTTCGCAATAGTCGGATCGGGTACTCAGCATAAATACCTATTGTATTTCGGCGGAAGGTTCCCATTCATTCATCAGAATTTCATGCATTTCAACTTCGGAACGTCCTACACCACTTACAGGGGACAGGAGATCACCACGGTCATCACCACCCCCACGGGCGACCTGAACGAGAAAATGCAGATATATCCCGTTAATCTGGCGGCAGGCGGTCCGAAGGTAAGCACTGCGATCGATTTCCATTCGCTGCAGTACAATCTTTCCGGTGTTGTTAATCCCACCGATAAAGAGATGTTCCCCGATAACTACACCGTCTACTCCTACCATAATAAGCACTTCTCCCGTTTGGAGAACTCCTTCATCATCGGTCTTATCTCCGTATTCCTTTCTTACGGTCTGGGCGTATCCATTGGTATCCTGCTCTCCAGGTTCAAGGATAAGCTCATCGATAAGCTCGGTAATGCTTACATCGTATTCGTTGCAGCCGTTCCTTCGCTTGCTTACATCTTCCTTGTAGCGGCCATCGGCCAGAAGGTATTCAAGCTGCCTTACAAGTATGCGAACGCAGACCCGCTCATCCTTGCATACATCATGCCTACCATTTCGCTTTCTCTGGGCTCCATCGGCAGCCTTATGAAGTGGACCAGGCGATTCATGATCGACCAGGTAAACTCCGATTATGTTAAGTTCGCAAGGGCAGAAGGTATGTCGGAGAGAGAGATCTACAACACTCACATCTCCAGGAACGCGATCATATTCCTCGTTCAGGGCATTCCCTCGAGCATCCTGTTCTGCTTGACCGGCGCTCTTATGACCGAGCGTGTCTACGCCATCCCCGGCGTCGGCGGTCTGCTTATCGAAGCTATCAATAAGCATGATAACGCCGTTATCGTCGCGATGACCGGTCTAATCACCGCGATCAGCATCACCGGCCTCATACTCGGCGACTTGCTGCTTGCCGCTTATGACCCGCGTATTTCCCTTTCCACTGACAGCGGAGGAGGTAGAAAGTGATGAATGAGAATAATGTCAATGTGAATGCTCCCGAGATCGATGCTTCGATGTTCAACGTCGTCGGAAACGACGCTGTTGCATCCGAGAAGATCATCGCGCCCAGGTACTCCTATTGGAAGTCCGTTTTCCGCGTGTTCTTCAAGCATAAGGGCAACATCCTGCTCCTCTTCATGCTTTTCGTCATGATCACTTCTTCGATCTTCGTTCCGATGATCGCGAAGTACGATCCTTTCGAGAACGTTACCAAATCCGTTTCCTTTAACATGAGCCCCAGGAAGGCGCTCGATTCGTGGAAGAACCCCACGATCATGAAGGACGGTAAGGAGATCGAAAGCCCCCTGTACAAGAACGGCCCCGCCATCAAGTGGGTGCTCGGTACCGGTCCTGCCGGCAACTCGATCGTTTACAATATGTTCGCCGGCGCGAGGACTTCCCTCTTCCTCGCACTCATGTGTGCAGCCGTCAACATGGTGCTCGGTATTGTCGTAGGTGCTGTATGGGGCTTCTCCAAACGACTTGATGCGATACTGATTCCTATATTCAATATCATCTCGAACGTACCTTACATCCTCCTCGTCGCCGTTCTGGTCTACATCCTCGGCGCGGGCTTCTGGCAGATGGTGTTCGCGATGACAGTTACACAGTGGCTCGGCGTTGCGTTCTTCTTCAGGACGCAGGTTATGATCATTCGTGACCGTGAGTACTCGCTGGCTTCCAAGTGCCTCGGTACTCCGATCAACAGGATCATCTCCAAGAACATCCTTCCGTTCCTCACCTCCGTTATCGTTACGCTCCTTGCTACCGAGGTTCCTTCCTATATAAGCCTCGATACGTACATGAGCTTCATCGGTCTCGGTATGAGCGCCGCGATCCCCACTCTCGGTCGTATGATCTCCGTCGCGCAGACGAACTTCATGACTTATCCTTGGTCTTTCTGGCCGCCCGTTGCATTCGCTTCCCTCCTGACCATCATCCTTTACCTGATGGGCCAGAGCCTTGCCGACGCTACGGACCCCAAGACTCATATGTAATAAGGAGGACAGGATCATGGAAAACAACGAAAACAGAAAAGTCCTTCTTTCCCTTAAGGATGTTGAAGTCAAGTTCAATGTTCGCGGACGTATCCTTACCGCTATCCGCCGCGTCTCCCTCGATATTTACGAGAATGAGTCCCTCGCGATAGTCGGCGAGTCCGGCTCCGGTAAATCCGTTCTTACGAAGACCTTTGCCGGTATGCTCGAGACCAACGGTTTCATTTCCAACGGTACCATCATATTCTCCGACGACGAGGTCTCCAAGACTTCCGTCAAGCTTACCTCCGGTAATCTTTCCGCGCTCAGGTCGTTCGAGAATATGCTCAACAAGAACTCCGTTCTTGAAAGGGGCGCCAAGGAATTCAACGCTATCGTTCAGAAGAAGAACGAGATCCATGCAGCTCAGTCCCTGAGTCAGGATGAGGAAGCAGACTTCGCCGCCAAGGAGAAGATGCTCCACGACACCATCGTCGACAAGAGGAACTATATCCAGACTCTTGACAAGCGCAACAGGGATGACGCTAAGGAGATCGATGCGCTGAACGCCGAGATCGAAAAGCTCTCCAAGGAGAAGGATGCTCTTACCGCGCAGGAGAAGAAGCTTATCGACTCCCGCAAGGTCGCTTACAACGCCGATACAAAGCGTAAGGAAGAAGATCAGCGTGAGCTCGCAAAGCTCGAGGCCGAGCGCAAGAAGAAGATCGCCACTCCCGATAATCCCAACAATCCTTACGGTCTCTCCAATGAGGTCATCGAGAGGAATAAGCGCATCGCGAAGGAGCTCCTGCTCTCCACGGCGCGTTACTCCTCGATCGACAGGCTCAAGCATAAGAATAAGCTCAACAAGGCGTTCAAGGTCGCCATGAGCACCGGCGAGGATCTCAACGATCCCGAAGTGCTCAACAAGGTGTTCGACGCCGCGGTATTCCGCGTTGAGTATCGCTCTTTTGACGAAAAGACCAATACGCTCCACGGTTACGCTATCATCGACTGCGCAAAGGTCAAGTATGCCAAAGACTGGCAGATGATCCGCGGCCGCCGTATCGCGACGGTATTCCAGGATCCTATGACCTCGCTGAACCCGGTCATCACGATCGGCAAGCAGATCATGATGGTCATCCTGAAGCACCAGAAGTGCTCCAAGGCGGAGGCAAAGCGTCGTACGATCGACATCATGGCGAAGGTCGGTATCCCCAATCCGGAAGAACGTTTCAACGATTATCCCTTTGAGTATTCCGGCGGTATGCGCCAGAGGATCGTTATAGCGATCGCGCTCTCCTGCCAGCCCAAGATCCTCATCTGCGACGAGCCTACCACTGCTCTTGACGTTACCATTCAGGCGCAGATCATCAGGCTCATCAAGGATCTGCAGCATGAGCTCGGTTACACCACGGTTTACATCACCCATGACCTTGGCGTTGTTGCCAACGTTGCGGAGCGCGTTGCCGTTCTGTATGCCGGTCAGATCGTTGAGCTCGGTACCGTAGAAGAGATATTCTACGATCCCCGCCATCCCTACACTTGGGCGCTTCTGTCCTCGCTCCCGCAGCTCTGCGAGAAGGGTACGGATCTGTTCTCCATTCCCGGCACGCCGCCTTCCCTCTATAACAAGATCAAGGGCGACGCGTTCGCTCCCAGGAACAAGTATGCATTGGCTATCGATCTTGAGAAGGAACCCCCCATGTTCAAGATCACCGATACCCATTATGCCAAGACTTGGCTCCTTGATCCCAGGGCTCCCAAGGTGGAGACTCCCGAGAATATCCGGGATCTGCATGAGAAGATGAAGCGGACCTACGTGGAATATAAGGCATAAGGAGACAGCATATGAACCAGAACGAAAAAGAAGTATTGCTTTCAATACAGCATCTTGATGTTGTCTTCGGCAGGGGCAAGAAGGGCTTCAAGGCCGTCAATGACGTTAGCTTTGATATCTACAAGGGCGAAACGCTCTCCCTCGTAGGCGAGTCCGGTTCCGGTAAAACGACCATCGGTCGTGCCATTATCCGAATCAATCCCTGCTCCAACGGCGCCATCTATTACAAGGGCAAGAGGATATCCGGTAAGCTTTCCAGGAAGGCCGACCGCGAAGTCATCCGCAAGATCCAGATGATATTCCAGGATCCCGCCGCTTCCCTTAACGAGCGTGCTACGATCGAATACATCATCTCCGAAGGTCTTTACAACTTCCATCTTTATAAGAATGAGAAGGAGAGGATGGCAAAGATCGAGAAGATCACCGAGGAAGTCGGTCTGCTTCCCGAGCATCTTACCCGTTATCCGCATGAGTTCTCCGGCGGTCAGCGCCAGCGCGTTGGTCTTGCCCGCTCCGTAGTCATGGAGCCCGAGTTCATCATCGCAGACGAGCCGATCTCCGCGTTGGACGTTTCCATCCGCGCGCAGGTATTGAATCTTCTTGAGCGCTTTAAGAAGGAGAGGGGTCTTACCTATCTCTTCATCGCTCACGATCTTTCGATCGTTCGCTTCATAAGCGACCGTATCGTTGTTATCTACAAGGGCCGCATCATGGAGATCGCGGAGACGGAAGAGCTCTTCCATTATCCGCTCCATCCCTACACGAAGTCCCTTATGTCCGCTATCCCCGTGCCCGATCCCATCCTTGAGAAGGACAAGAAGCTCTTCATCTATGATACGAGCATCCATGATTATTCTCAGGAGAAGCCCGAGCTCGTCGATATCGGCAACGGCCACTTCGTATTCGGCAGTCCGACTGAGATCGAGAAGTATAAGAAGATCCGCTTCGGCGAAGAAAAATAAGCTATTTGCCCGCAGCCGGCCGCAGGAGCGGCCGGCTGCATTTTTTCAAGCAGAAGACTTAACAAAAAGTGAAATCCGAACAGAAAAAACAGAAAAAACAAAGGACTTAACAAAGAGTGAAATCCGAACAGAAAAAGCAGAAGAAACAGAAGAAGCTTAAGGAGCCGCTTACCGAACAGGAAAGCAAGCGCAAGATAATCATTCGGGCTATACTGCTCGGCGTGGCGATTACCGTTGCGGTCATCGCCTTCTCGTTCGCCATGAAGGCCTATATCCATAAGGATCCCGGTTTCTATACGATCGACGCCAACAGGGTGGAGGATGCGCTCCTCTATGCCAACGGTATCGAGCTGACCTGTTATTTCGACGGTTCCAGCAACGAGATCCGCGAAGCGATGAACATAGTTCGTTCAACGTACAGCAACACGCTTTCAAGGCTCTATAAGCTGCTTGATCCTGTCAATACCTACGAGGGCTACACCAACCTTGCGTACCTCAATCAGCACCCGGGGGAGGACGTCAAAGTCGACGCGGAGCTTTACGATATCCTGAACTCCGCGTATGCGCTCACGATGAACGGAAGGTTCAACATGTTCGCCGGCGCGCTTTATTCCGAATGGCAGGGGGTATCCATTCTCGAATCGCAGGAGGATTTCGATCCTCTCCTCAACGAGAACGAGGCGGCGCGCATAAAGGCGATCTCTCAATGCGTGGGCGACCTTTCCAATTTCAGCTTCGAGGCGGTCGATCCCTATGAGCATATCGTCAGGTTCACCGTATCGGACGAGTACAAGAAATTCGCGGAAGAGCTGGAGATAAACGCCCCGGTCATAAACCTTGCTTACCTGAAGGAGGCGTACGAGCTCGAGTACACCGCCGCCGAGATCGAAAAGACGGGCAATACCAACGGCTATTTCACCACGGACGAGGGAATGACCAAGGCGATGAGCGGCGTAAACGGAGGCAGCTTTATCGTTCACACGCAGGAGCAGGGCATCGCGGTCAAGGCGTGCACGCTCGACATAAAAGCCTCGACGGCTTTCTGCGAGTTCAAGGCGTTTTCTCTCAACGAATCCCCGATGTACTATACGATCGACGTGAACGGGGAAACGCTTTTGAGGCATCCTCATTTCGATTACTCGGACGGAGGCACGCATGATGCGCTTATTTCCGGCTGTGCAGTATCGATGAAAGGCGATCTTGTATCCGCCGTTATCGATTCATACAGGCTGATCACCTCCGCGTCCGAAAATGACGCTGCTCAGTACGTTATGCAGCATACCGACGGTCAGACCTACTTCTGCTTCATCACAAAGGCGGAGCCGAAGGCTGTCCGTACGGACAACGCGCATACCGGAGCGATCATACTTGACGAGGGATCGGTCGGATCCGTCAAGCCGATCGGCTGAAAAATGTGTCATTTTATAAAATGGGCTTAAAAATTCAGGCTATATATGCTATAATCATATTATAATCCCAATCAGGAGATGAATTGTATGGAGAACAACAAACCCAATTCCGGCGGCAGAGAAACCAATGTCACCGAAGGCAAAGGTACGATCAAGAGACGCGAAAAGGTCGAGACCGGCGGTCCCGTAGGACGTCAGGACGGTTATTCCGGACGCAAGGACGGAGGCGCCAAGGTCCCCAAGAGCGACTCAAGGTATGAAGGCAAGCGCGGGAACGGGCTCGATCTTTTGGGCGCGCTGATAGGACAGACCGCGTCAAGCTCCGGCAACAGCGCCAACGCTTCCCACGGCAACGCTCCCGTTAAGAAAACGGGCATAGGCAAGATACTCATCATCGCGCTTATCGCGATAGTGGGTATTGTCATTCTCACGACCTGTATCGGCGGAAAGAGCTGCTCGCTTCTTGATATGTGCAGCGGCATGTCCGATATGGGCGGTTTGTCCGCGCTCAACATAGCGCAGGGCTATGACGAATATGACGTTAATGACGCCACAGTCACCGCCGCGCCGGTCGCCAGCACCTCGAATCAGACCGTCAACACCTTCGTCGCGAGCGAGGCGAGGGATAAGTACACGGTGATCAAGGGCGGCGGGCAGGACAAGGTCACGATCATGGTCTATATGTGCGGCACCGATCTTGAGTCGAAGTACGGCATGGCGACCAACGACCTTAACGAGATGCTCCATGCCACGCTCAACGACGATAACGTCAATATTATCGTTGAGACCGGCGGCACGAAGACCTGGAAGAACTCCGTCATCTCCGGCAGCACTCTGCAGCGCTACCGCGTAAGGGCGGGCGGACTCGAGCGCCTTGACGACAACGTCGGCAGGCTCAGCATGACCGATCCCAAGACCCTTACCGATTTCATCAAGTACTGCACCGCGAATTATCCCGCAAACCGCAATATGCTCATATTCTGGGATCACGGCGGCGGTTCGCTCTCCGGCTACGGCTACGATCAGCTTGTCGGCGGCTCCTCGATGACGCTTGACAAGATCAACAGCGCGCTCAAGGCAAGCGGCGCGAAGTTCGATTTCATCGGCTTTGACGCATGCCTTATGGCAACTATGGAGACCTCGCTCGTTACCGAGCAGTATGCCGATTACCTCATCGGCTCCGAGGAGACCGAGCCCGGCTGCGGCTGGTATTACACCAACTGGCTCACCGAGCTTTCGAAGGACCCCTCCATGCCCACCGTCAATATCGGCAAGCAGATAATCGACGATTTCACAAACGTCTGCAAGAAGAACAATGCGGGCGATTCGACCACGCTTTCCATCGTCGACCTTGCTGAGTTCCACGGCACCGTGCCCGCCGCGTTCAGCGCGTTTGCCGGCAGCGTCAACGATATGCTCGACGGCAAGCAGTATGAGGTCGTCGCCAACGCAAGGAGCGACGCAAGGGAGTTCGGCGCATCCGCCCGTATCGACCACGTCGACCTTATCGGTCTTGCGAGCGGCATCGGCAGCAGCGAGGCGGACGCCCTTGTCAAAGCGCTCAAGGACTGCATCAAATACAACCGCACCTCAAGGTCGATGGCGAACGCCTACGGCATGTCCATCTACTTCCCGTACACCAGCTTCAAGAGCGTCAATTCCGCGGTTTCGATCTATAACGCGATCGGCATGGACAAGGGTTATACCGACTGCGTAAAGAGCTTCGCAAGCCTTGCCGCTGGCGGACAGATCGCCACCGGCACGACTTCCTCGCCGATGGGTTCGCTCTTCGGAAACACATCCGGCAACACCAGCAGCACCTCCTCCTCCGATATGCTGACGGGGCTTCTCGGCAGCTTCCTCGGCGGCGGCGGTTCCTCTGACGCGGGCAGCCTTATCGGTTCCATCCTCGGCGGAGGGGACACCGGCTGGTTCGATTCCGGCAGGGTCATGGGCAATCTCGATTATTACGACGCGCACGCCATCTACGCGGACGATATGCTGCTCACCGAAAAGAACGGCGTTTCCGTGCTCCATCTCTCCAAGGAGAAGTGGGATATGATCGAGAACATCCAGATCAACGTCTTCTATGACGACGGCGAGGGTTATATCGATCTCGGTATGGACAACGTGTTCCGCCGCGACGGCGACGGCGATCTTGTGATCGAGTATGACCGCACGTGGGTCGCGCTCAACGGGCAGATCGTTCCCTACTACATGATCAGCGACGTTACGGACAGCGGCAATCGCGTCATCACCGGCAGAGTGCCCGCCCAGCTCAACGGCGAGCTCGTCTACCTCATCGTTGTGTTCGACGATTCCACGCCCGAGACCAAGAACGGCTACGTTGCCGGCGCCCGTTACATCTATACCAACGGTGAAACGGATACCCTCGGACGCGGTCTCATCAAGATCAAGGACGGCGATAAGATCGACTTCGTATGCGATTACTACACCTATGGCGAGGAGTACGACGCAAGCTACCTTGCGGGCGACACGCTCGTCGTAAGCGGAGATATCAAGGTCTCGAACGTAAAACTCGACGACAGCGTAAAGTGCCGCGTGTGCTATTGCCTCACCGATATTTACGGCAACGAGTTCTGGACGATCGCAAAGGAATTCTGATAATTGCATAAGCAGCGGTCGGGGGATATTCCCCGACCGTTTTCTTTTCGACTTGAATCACAGCGCCGGGTTATGCTATAATCAAGAAAAAGCTCCGGAGGAAAGCCATGGGCAGGGAAATGGTGTTCAATCTTGTTTCCGCGGTGATGAACCTTGCGGTGATCGTGCTCACCGTTATAGCGATGGCGGATTTCACACGCCCGCAGGGCGGCAGCGCCAATATGAAGGTAAAGCGCTTCAAATGCCTTGAATACTTCACGGTACAGTCGAATCTTATCGCCGCGCTGACCGCGCTGTTTATGCTGTACTTCAACGTTGAATCGCTCGTGACCGGGCACGCCGCGGTCCCGTATTGGATGAGCGTGTTCAAATTCACCGGCGCGACCGCCGTTATGCTCACGTTCACCGTCGTGATGACCCTGCTCGCACCGGCGGTGGGGCTCAAGCTCCTGCTTGAGGGAGGCAGCCTTTATATGCATCTTATCACGCCGCTTGTCGCCGCCCTCACGTTCATCGTGTTCGAGTGCACAAATACGCTCGATTGGTACAGCCTGCTGTTTGCAATGATACCCGTCGTCTATTACGCGATCCTCTATTTTGTGATGGTCGTGATAGTGAAGGAGGACAGGGGAGGCTGGAAGGATTTCTACGGCTTCAACAAGGGCGGGAAATGGTACTTTTCCTGCGTCATAGTGATAGGCATGGCGGTCGGTCTCGCAATACTGATAAGGTTCGGTCACAATGCCATGACGTCCGCCGTCGGCTATTGACAAACGAACGATAAAATGCTATATTGAACTTTGGTAAAAAAGCGTTCCGGGAATAAGGGAATGCGGTGCGAATCCGCAGCAGTCTCCGCTGCCGTTATCGGTTACGAAAGCCCCAATTACGTCACTGTGTGCATTCATGGGAAGGCGGGGCGAGTAGGCATGACGCCGTGAGCCGGAAGACCTGCCCGAAAGCGTTTTTACTCATATGCCGCAAAGCGGCGGGGCGGCAGAGCCCTAATAATTGACACGGAGGTATTGTTGAAATGAAACTCTGCAAACGTATCATTGCCGCGGTCCTCATGACCGCATTGCTTGCCGTATGCATTCCCGCGTTCGGCGCGCCCGACTATCCCGAAGTGCCCGAAGGATATGACGGCTGGGTCACCTTCAGCGTATCCGCCATCATGATGGGTTGGGACTATCTTGTGGATCCCATACTTGTTCCCGTAAACGAGGGGGATACCGTCGCCGTTGTTACAGAGCGCGCCTTTGGCGTCCTCGGTGTTAGATGCACACACGGCGGCACCGTTGAATCGGGCTACTATCTTTCCGGCGTCGAGTGCTACGATACCGAGCCCTCAGTCCCCGAATACATCATGCATGAGATGGTGGACGTATATCCCGGTTGGGCGGAGGAGAACCTCGGCTACACCTACGGCGAGTGGACGGGTACCTTTACCGACGACGGCATACTCTCCCAGACGGAGTACAGCACCTTCTCCGGTTGGATGTATCTTGACAACAACGTTTCCCCGAGCGACGGCGCGGACGCGCATACCGTCACCATCGGCAATTCCTACACCTGGATCTTCACCGTTTACGGTTGGGGAATGGATTACGGCATCAACGACGGTTGGGGCATGTTCCCCGCGTTCGATAACCCCATGGAGGGCGTCAGCCGCGACGCGGCTTCAACGGCGTACGCACAGATCGGCATTGACCAAAGCATCACCGACGAAATGTTCGATAACGCCATGGATGAGATGGAAGCCTTCATCACGCTCTTCTACGATCCCACCGCTTCTCAGGAAGAGCTTGACGACGCGCTCGCCGCATTGATCGCGGCGCTTTACGGCGCGGGCGAGTTCGAGCCCGGCGACGTCAATATGGACGGCGAAGTCGGCGCTGACGACGCGCTCCTCATAATGCGTCACACCATGGGCATCTCTCAGCTCGATGAGGATGCGCTTGCGCTTGCCGACGTTAACGGCGACGGCGAAGTCACTATGGAGGACGCCCTTGTCGTTCTCCGCGCCTCGATGGGTATTCAATGAGAAAGCTACGATACAGGCTTATTTCGGCACTGCTTGCCATTCTTTTGCTGGCGGCAGTGCCGTTTTCGGCGTTTGCTTCCGCTGATTGGCAGACGCCATATTCCGCTGTGCTCAATTATATCTCCGGCACGGTTCCCGCTTTCGGCTCTGTCGGCGGAGAGTGGCGCGTTTTCGCGCTTGCAAGGAGCGGCAGAGTCAGACCGACGGGCAGCTACTGCGAGAATTATTACGCATCCATAGAGAGCGTCGTCAGGGCGGCGGGCTCCGGCACGCTCGATCCCAATAAGGCGACGGAGAATTCCCGCCTGGTCATTGCGCTCTCCTCGATCGGAAGGAACGCGCGCAGTGTCGCCGGGTACGACCTGGTCGAGCCGCTGACCGATCTTAACTTCGTAAAACGCCAGGGTCCCACGGGCGCTGCATACGCGCTTCTCGCTCTCGGCGCAAGGAAGGAGTACGGCGAGTCCTCCGCAAAGAACGCGATCGTCGATTTTCTGCTTTCGGTCGAAAGACCCGGCGGAGGCTGGTCGCTCGGCACAGTCGCCGATCCGGACGTTACGGCGGCGGTGATAACCGCGCTCGCGCCCTATTCCAAGGCGAACGAAGCGGTTGCGAGGGGCGTCGGCAAGCTCTCCGAAATGCAGCTCGATAACGGCGGATTCTCCACAATGGGCGCTCAAACGAGCGAATCGAGCTCACAGGTCATTACGGCGCTTTCGACCGTCGGGATAGACGCCGCGACCGATCCGCGCTTCGTAAAGGCGGAAGGCTCCGCGCTCGACGCGCTGCTGAATTATTACACCGGGACAGGCTTTGCACATTCTCAGGGCGGCAGCACGAACGCAATGGCGTCCGAGCAAGCGGCGTATTCGCTCTGCGCTTATTCACGATTCAAATCGGGACAGCGGGACCTTTATGATATGTCGGACGTCAGCATGATCTCGGAGGCGACGCCCGCGCCGACCGCGACGCCTAAACCCACCCCGACGCCGACGCCCACGCCTGCGCCGACTCCAAAGCCGACGGACACTCCCGCGCCGACGCCGACTCCTGTTCCGACGGAGGCGCCGACGGAAACGCCGACAGAAGCGCCGACGGAAACGCCGACGGAAGTCCCGACCGAAGCGCCGACGGAAGAGCCCGGTACAGAACCGGCGGAGACCGAACCTCCGGAAACAGAACCGGCGGAGACCGAGCCGCACGTTCAGACGGAGGCTCCGGCTGCGACCGACGCGCCGGGGGACGGAGGAAACACGCCCCCGAAAAAGCTCTATTGGATAATACCTGCGGCGGCAGCCGCTGCGATCGCGGTCTGCGCGTTAGTATTATGGAGGAAGAAGCATGGCTAAAAAATCGATCCTGCTTTTGACGGCGGCGCTCGTCCTGCTCGCGTTTATCGGCTGTGCGAAGCCCGCGGTGAAGGACTCTTATCCCAACCACTGCACGCTGTACATCGACTGCAAAACGATCCTTAACAACATGGACGACCTCGATCCCGACAAGGCAGAGCTCGTTCCGGAGGACGGCGTGATACTCGATACGGTCACGGTCGGCTTTGACGACGGCGATTCGGTCTACGATATCCTTTTGAGGGAGCTGAGAGCGAGGAACATACATATCGATTCCACGTTCACGCCCGCGTTCCACAGCGCATACGTCAAGGGGATCAACAATCTTTACGAGTTCGACTGCGGCTATGCGAGCGGCTGGGAATACTCCGTGAACGGCGTATTCCCGAATTACGGCTGTTCGAATTACAAGCCGGAGGAGGGGGACGAGATACGCTTCCTTTACACCTGCGATCTCGGCGCGGATCTGGGCAACGTCTATATGGGCGAATGATTTTGCCTGTCTGAACAGGCGATCTGCGCTTCGAATGCTTTCGACCTGCAAACACCGAACTATACCGAGGATGGATCCATCCTCGGTTTTTTATTTCCCTGAGCGGATCAGCCCGGACGGAACTGCGGCTTCCAATGTTTTACAGACTGCGCCGTGTCGGTTTTTCCGTGTTGCAATGTGAGTATGTTTAATGTATAATAAAAGGTGGATTATTATGCAATTCATCCGGAGGGACGGTGTTGAAATGAAGGAAAAGAAATTGCTCAGGGAGAGATTCCCGAGAGTCGCTTTTCTGATCATAATAGATGCTGTATGCTGCTTCGCCGCGTTTATCATCGCCGCGTGGGTGCTTCACAGCGCAAGAGCGCTTGAGGGAGGTTTCATATTCCCATTCACCGTCGTTGACGCCGACGGCACGCTCAGGGCGTATTTCACGATAACCCAGGTCGCGGTATTCGTTGCGGTGTACATTCTTTCGTTCGCTCTTTTCAGGCTTTACAGCAGCATTTGGAGCGTATCCGGTCTCAACGAGGGGATGATGATCATCGCCTCGGCGGGAGTCGGCACGGCGGTATCCATACTGCTCAATTACCTGCTTAGCTTCCTGCCGGCGACGTTCAATCCCGGCTTCCATAACAGGAGCAGGATGGGCATCTGCCTTGCGGGAATGTTCATCATCGCCATGGTATTCCTTTCAAGGTTCGGTTACAGGATATTGAGGCACATGGTCAGGGAGGGGCTCCCCTCCAGCCAGCGCGGCAAAAAGCCCACGCTGATAGTCGGCGCGGGGTATTTCGGCGCGTACGTTCATTCCCAGATCTCCAACGGGTACGGCGCGGACGATTGCTATACCGTTGCCTTTGCGGACGATAACCCGTCGAAGGTCGGGCTTCGCATCGACGGCGTAAAGGTCATGGGCACGACTCAGGATATCCCCGCCATCGTCAGGAAAAAGCGCGTAAAGGAGATCATAATCGCCATACCGTCCATTTCGGCGAAGCGCCAGGCGGAGATCGTTACGATCTGCCGGGATACCCAATGCCACGTTCGCCTTGTCACTCCGCTTCGCGAGCTGAACGATATGCCCACGATGAACGATATCCGAGAGATCAATATTAAGGATATCCTCTTCCGTCCGGAGGTCGACCTTGACGAGCGCAGTATCGAGGATTACATACAGCACAAGACGGTGCTCGTTACCGGAGGAGGCGGCTCGATAGGCTCGGAGATCTGCCGCCAGGTCGCGGTATTCTACCCCAAGAAGCTGATCATTTTCGATATTTACGAGAATAACGCCTATGAGCTTTATTGTGAGCTCAAGCGCCGCCACGCCTGGCTGGACGTCGTCGTCAGGATAGGCTCGGTGCGCGATAAGGCAAGGCTCGACGCCGTTATGGACGAGTTCGAGCCCGATATCGTGCTCCATACCGCGGCGCATAAGCACGTTCCTCTTATGGAGGACGCCCCCGCAGAGGCGGTCAAAAACAACGTGTTCGGCACGCTGAACGTGCTCCGCGCGGCGGAAGCCCACGGTGTAAAGCGCTTCGTACAGCTCTCCACCGATAAGGCGGTCAACCCCACCAACGTGATGGGGGCGACAAAGCGCATTACGGAGCTTTTGGTACAGCAGTTTGCGAAAAACAGCCTTATGCGCTGCATGACGGTGCGCTTCGGCAACGTGCTCGGCTCCCACGGGAGCGTCATCCCGCTCTTTGAGAGCCAGATAAAATCGGGCGGTCCCGTGCTCGTGACGGATAAGGATATCACAAGGTATTTCATGACCATACCCGAGGCGGCGCAGCTCGTTTTGCAGGCGGGCGCGCTGGGCGAGACCGGCGCGATATACGTGCTCGATATGGGCGAGCCCGTCAAGATCTATGAGCTTGCGGAGAAGGTAATACGCTTCCACGGCTTTGAACCGAACGTGACGATGCCTATCGAGATAACGGGTCTTCGTCCCGGTGAAAAGATGTACGAGGAGCTGCTTACCGATGACGAGAAGAACGCCATGGAGAAGACCGCTCACGGCAGGATATTCAAGGCGCATCCCGATCCCATCGACGGCGAATCGTTCCTGCTAAAGCTCAAGGAGCTCGATAAGCTCGCGGATCTCAACAGCAGCGCGATAGTCGACTGCATAAAGGATATCGTGCCCAATTTCAAGCACGAGGACAAAGAGGAGAAAAAGGAGAAAAAGACGGCGTAAGCCGAATTCTGTCGGAGGACTTCGGGGTTGTACAAGCGGTTTTTCAAACGGCTTTTGGACATAGTTCTTTCTATCATGGGCATTGTTTGCGCCTCATGGCTGTTTCTAATTATCATCATTGCCATGGAGATAGACGATCCCGGTCCCGTCATATTTTCGCAGAAGCGCGTCGGCAGGGGAAAGAGCCATTTCAAGCTGTACAAATTCCGCAGCATGAAGACGTCGACTCCGCATGACGTGCCCACGCATCTGCTCGCCGATCCGGAGAAGTACATCACGAAGGTCGGCAGGTTTTTGAGAAGGACTTCCCTTGACGAGCTGCCGCAGCTTATCAATATTCTGAAGGGCGATATGAGCATAGTCGGCCCGCGCCCCGCGCTGTGGAATCAATACGACTTGATATCGGAAAGGGATAAATACGGCGCGAACGATATGCGCCCCGGGCTTACCGGCTGGGCGCAGATAAACGGACGCGACGAGCTGGAGATACCCGTAAAGGCGAAGCTCGACGGCGTCTATGCGTCGAAGCTCGGCAAGGGCGGCTTCAAGGCGTTTTTCTTTGACTGCCGCTGCGTGCTCGGTACCGTTTTTTCCGTCGCAAGGGGCGACGGCGTGGTCGAGGGCGGCACGGGCGAGCTCCATCGGCAGGAAGCCGAAAACAAGGATAAGGAAGCGTAAAGGATGAAGATCCTCGTTGTTTGTCAGTACTATTATCCGGAACCGTTCAGGATCAACGTGATATGCGAAAAGCTCGCCGCGCGCGGGCATGAGGTCGCGGTCGTGACCGGGGAGCCGAACTATCCCGAGGGCGAGATATACCCGGGCTATGAAGGGCATTCAAGGGCGGACGAGCTCCTTAACGGCGTGCGCGTGCACCGCTGTCCGATCGCGCCCAGGAAGAAGGGCGCATTCCGCCGCGCGGTGAATTATTATTCGTTCGTCCGCAAGGCGAAGGCGTATATCAACTCGGGCAAATGCAGGGCGCAGGACGGATCCGATTTCGATATCGTCTTCATTTATCAGCTCAGTCCCGTTATAATGGCGGATCCCGCGCTGACGTATAAGAAAAAACACTCGGTCCCCGCGGCGCTCTACTGCCTCGACTTGTGGCCGGAAAGCCTTATCGCGGGCGGCGTAAAGCGTTCGTCGCCGATTTTCGCTCATTACAGGAGATCGTCGAAACGCATCTACCGGAGCGTGGATAAGCTCTTTGTGACGAGCCGCTTCTTCAGGAATTACATGACGGAGGAGTTCGGCATAAGCAGCGAGCGCGTCACGTACCTTCCCCAGTATGCGGAGGAGATTTTCTCGGACGTCGCGCCTAAGGCGGAGGGGGAGACCGTGACCCTCGTTTTCGCGGGGAATATCGGCGCCGTGCAGAGCATAGACACCGTGCTTGCGGCGGCTGAAAAGCTGAAAGCCGAGCCGGTCCGCTTTATCATTGTCGGCGGCGGCTCCGAGCTTGAAAGGATCGAGCGCGAGGCGAATGCCAAAAACCTCGGCAGCGTCGAATTCGCCGGCAGACGTCCGCTTGAGGAAATGCCGAAGTATTATTCCATGGCGGACGCGATGCTGATAACCCTTAATGCGGACCCGTTCCTCTCGCGCACTCTCCCGGGAAAGATGCAGTCCTATATGGCTTCGGGCAGACCGATAATAGGCGCGATCGACGGCGAAGCTGCCGACGTTATCCGTGCGGCTGACTGCGGCTTTGTCGGAAGGGCGGAGGATGCGGACGAGCTTGCCGGGAATATCATGCGGTTCGTGAAAAGTCCGCGAAAGGCGGAGATGGGAAGGAATTCCCGCAAATACTACGAAGAAAACTTTGAGGAGTCCCGCTTCATCGAAAAGCTCGAGAGCGAGCTTGCGGGTCTCGTCGGGAAAAGCCAATGAGGATACTGATGATCAACGTGACCTGCGGCAGCGGCTCCACGGGCAGGATCTGCACCGATCTTGCGGAGGCGCTTGAAAAAAGCGGGCACGAGGTCAAAATAGCATATGGACGAAACGCTGTGCCGAAGGACTGCGAAAGGTTCGCGGTAAGGATCGGCTCCGATATCGGCGTAAAGCTTCACGCGCTTAAAGCACGGCTTACGGACGCTTCGGGCTTCGGCAGCCGCGCCGCGACGGAGCGGTTTATTAAATGGGTGAAGGAGTTCGATCCCGATATCATCCACCTTCACAATATCCACGGCTATTACATAAACGTAAATGTCCTGTTCGATTATCTTGCATCGTGCGGGAAAAGGGTGATCTGGACGCTGCACGACTGTTGGGCGTTCACCGGGCACAACGCCTACTGCATCTCGGCGAAGTGCGAAAAATGGGAGACCGGCTGCGGCGCCTGTCCCGATATCTCCGGATATCCCAAAAGCCTCGTCGACCGCTCGCACAGGAACTGGGAACTAAAAAAATCGCTTTTCACTTCGGTTCCCGGGCTTACGCTCGTCGTTCCGTCGAAATGGCTTGCGGGACTTGCCGCAAGATCGTTCCTGAAGGACTGCCCTTGCTTCGTCATACCGAACGGGATCGATACCGCCGTGTTCCATCCAGATGAGGGCGGTATGCGCGAAAAGCTCAAATTGGGGAACAGGAAGGTCGTTCTCGGCGTCGCCTCGGTGTGGAGCGCGTATAAGGGGCTCGGCGATCTCATTAAGCTCAGGGCTCTCTTAGATCCCGAGGAATACGCGATAGTGCTCGTGGGGCTCACGAAAAAGCAGATCGGGTCGCTTCCCGACGGAGTGACAGGTCTTGAGAGGACGGATTCCGCCCGCTCACTCGCGCAGCTTTACAGCATGGCGCACGTTTTCGTAAACCCCACCTATGACGATAATTTCCCAACCACCAATCTGGAGGCGCTCGCCTGCGGCACGCCGGTCGTGACGTACGATACGGGCGGCAGCGGCGAAGCGGCGGGCAGGACAGCGGGCGACGTAGTCCCCGCGGGGGACGTGAACGCCCTTGCCGAAAGCATAAAGCGGCTCCCCGCTTCGATCGAGACGCGCCTCTTCACGAAGGAAGCTATGGCGGCGGGGTACTGCAAGGTCTATTTCGGGAGCGGTGAAGGCGTATGAAGCTGCTTTTTCTGACAAACATACCTTCCCCGTACAGGGTCGATTTTTTCAGCGAGCTCGGCAAAAGCTGCGATCTGACCGTCACCTTTGAAAAAAGAGCGTCGGACGAGCGCGACGAATCGTGGAAGCGATTCTCGTTCGACGGCTTCCGGGGCGTGATACTGAAGGGCGTTTCGACCGCGGTCGACAGCGCGTTCTGCCCCGGCATAGGCAAATTCGTCAGGGACCGCTCGTTTGACGAGGTGATCGTTTCAAACCTCGCCTCTCCCACGACGCTGCTTGCCGTGCTTATCATGCGGATGCGAAGACGCCGCTATTATATCGAGGCGGACGGCGCGTTCGTAAGGAGCGAGAGCTTAATAAAGCGCGCGTTCAAAAAGTTTGCGGTAAAGGGCGCGAAGGGGTTTTTCAGCACCTCTAAGGAGTGCGACAGGTATTTCATGAAATACGGCGCGGATGAAAACGCGATATTCCGCTACCCGTTCTCATCCTTAAAGGAAAGCGACATGACGGCGCCGCACCCCGATAAAAAAGAGGCGCGGGAGCTCCTCGGCATAAAGGAGGAGACCGTCGTTCTGAACGTCGGAAGATACAGCCGCGTGAAGGGGAGCGACGTGCTTTTGAAGGCGGCGGCGCTTTCGGACCGCGGTATCGGGTTTTACATCGTCGGCGGCGAACCGCCGGAGGAATTCGTCCAGGCGAAGGAAGATAACGGGCTTAAAAATCTTCACTTCATCGAATTCAAACGCGGCGGGGAGCTCGACGCATATTACAGCGCCGCGGATATCTTCGTATTCCCCACGAGGGGGGACGTATGGGGACTCGTCGTGAACGAGGCGATGGCGCACGGCGTTCCCGTTATTTCCACCGATATGTCGAACGCCGCGAGGGAGCTGATAACTCCCGGCGAAAACGGCATGATCGTCCCTTCGGAGGATCCGGAAGCAATGGCAAAAGCGATAGCCCTGCTTGCCTCTGATCCCGAAAAAAGGGCTGCGTTCGGTAAAAAAGCATATGACGCGGTAAAGGGTCACACCATCGAAGCCATGTGCCGCGCACATTTGGAGGTACTCTCGGGCGGCGCGCCCGATAAGGAGCAATAAGAGGTCGATCAGTTGAAAGGCGGTTTATCGTTAGAGCAGGGCATAGCAAAGGCGTTTATTGTTTGTCTGCCTTTCCGCATGCTTACGATACTCACCCCGATCAAAAGCGTTATGGGGGCGCAGGCTGAATACTTCAGCCTTATATTTCATGCGCTCGGGCTGCTGCTCTGCCTGTCTGCGCCGAGGATGCTTTTCGGGGACGGACGCCGCGGTCCCGGCGCGCTGATAAACGCCTTCTGGAAGATGGTAGCGGTGTTCGCCGCGATATCCTTCGTGATGGCGCTCTACGCCAACTCCACCTTCGGCAGGTTCAACGGCAATTCTCCCTACGTCGCCGTGCTCAAGATGCTGCTCGATTTCGTGCAGTACGGGCTCATTATGATGTACACGAAGGCGGCGTTCGGCTATATCGGCAGGGACTCGGTTTTCAAGTGTCTGCTTTTGTCCACGAGGATAACGCTCGTCGTCGGGTATCTTCAGATCGCGGCGCTCGCGGGGATACCGATAATAACCGACGTTTATAAGACTCTTGCGAAGTTTTTCGCGTTCAATACCTTCCGCCGGCAGATAGCGCTCACGTTCTGGGAGCCCTCCTGGGCGGCTATGTTCATAGGCATCGTGGTCATCCCGGTGCATGCCGCAAGGCTCATAACAAGGTCCGATTCGACGACGGCGATCGCCGCGGAGTTCGTCGCGTGGATACCGGTCATCATTTTCACAAAGAGCACCACGGCTTACCTCTTGACCTTCGCGTCGCTCGGCACGGCGATACTCTTTATCCTCTTCGGCAGGACGAGGAATTTCGGCGTACGTCTCATAGCGGTGCTCCTGATGGGCGCGGGCATATTCATGCTCAACAACCTTGAGTACGTGGACTCGGTGCTGGGCTTCAATTTCTCGTATCTTCTCCGCACGAAGGTGCTCGATATGCAGAACCAGTCCACCGCCTCGCGAATGATACCGATAATCGGCAACTGGGCGATATTCCTCAAATTCCCGATAATCGGCTGCGGCAACGGGCTGCAGGGCTATTATTTCAAATCCCTTGTGGGAGGTATCGCCTCGAATTACCGCGCGCTGGACAAGTCCGTAAAGGCGCTCCTGAACGGCACTCTGCCGACGATCGCGAACGGGCAGCTGTTCTTCCCGGCGATACTCTCGGGCTATGGGCTCGTCGGAGCGGCGCTTATGGTGAGCTTCTTCGCAAAATGCCTTAAATGCGTAAGGGAACGGGCGGAGAGCTACGGCATTTTCGGGCAGATATACCTTCTCGCGCTGGTGCCGGTGTTCATCGCCGGCTTCAAGAGCGAGTTCGTCGGCATCTACTATCTGTGGTTCATATTGAGCCTGCCCTACTCCGCATATGACGCGGAGCTCGACTATTGAACGAAAGGGCTGTTTCGATCGCATGATGATCAAGGTCGGAAAGCTGAATATCCGATTCGAAGCGGAAGCGGAGGCGCTTTACGGCTTTTTGCGTGAGGAATACGGGCTTATAGAATGCGCCGACGAGGGGCGGGCGGATATCGCCGTCCGCATCGAAAACGGCAAAGCGCCGGAGGACGCGATAAGGCTCAGGGCGTCCTGCCGGGAATGCGGACTTAAAATGACCCCTTCGCTCGACGGATTCACCCTTTTCCTGCCGTACAAGCCCCGAAAGCGCGACGCTTTTCAGCTTATCAACCCCGCGTTCATGCCCAAATGGCAGGCTTCACTGACCGATTTTCTGCACAACGCGTTCCTCGCCGCATTGGAGATAAAGCTCCTTGAAAACGGAATGACGCTGTTCCACGCCTCCGCCGTCAAGTCGGGGGACGGTGCGAAGCTCCTTTTAGGCGAGGGAGGCTCGGGCAAAAGCACCATAGCGGGGCTGCTTGCCAAACGCGGCTTCGGCACTGTCGCGGAGGACTTCTGCGTGATCGGCGAAGGAAGGGTCTTCCCGCTCCCGCACAGGGCGAGGATCAGCATAAGGAAATACGATTCGTTCAATAAGCGCACGGCGGCCGATTCCCTGAATCGCGGCGTTTCACGCCTGCTCGGCAAAAAGCCGTACCGCGTGCTCCCGTTCGAAAGGATCTATTCCGGCTCCGCCGAGATCGGGGCGAACCGCATATCGGGCGTGTACCTTCTCGAAAGGGAGTCAGGTCCCGCGCTCGAACCGATGAGCGCTGATGAGACGGCGCGTATCGCAGGCGGCATAATGCTTGAAGAGTTTGAGAATATGGCATGGTCGAAGGAAGTGTTCTCCCGCTCGCGCTATGCGGAGAGCGGGCTTGAGGACGCGATACGCCAAACCGCCGCGGCGGCGCTTGCGGGCGCCGAAACGGCAAGACTCATGCTGCCTAAGTATGACGACTTGGACGAGACCGCCGATACAGCCCAAAGGCTGCTTTTCGGCAAAGGCGATGATCTATGACGGAACGGAGCACGGTCGCAAATTTCACAGCGGGCTTTTTCGCGGCGCTTGAAGAGAAGGGCGTTCCTTACTGCGTGCTTCGCGGATGGCAGGGGCTGCCCGAAAAGCCGGGCCGCGATATCGATATCTTCATCGCGGACCGCGCCGATATAAAGGAAACGCTTATCGGCGTTATCCGCTCCCTCGGCTGGAACTGCATCGAAAAATGCGCGTTCTACGGGTTTTTCACGCTTGCGTGCTATTGCCTTGACGGGGAAAACGCGGTCGCTCTCCAGCTCGATTTCTGGACAAGGCTCTCAATAAGGGGAGTCGAATGGGCGGACGGAGCCGAGGTATTGTCCGATACGTCCGTCCATAACGGCGTACGCGTCGCCTCAGCCGGCGCGGAAGCGGCGGTCACTTCCGTCAAGGAATACATGGGCGGCGGGCGCATTAAGGAAAAATATCACAATAGGCTCAAAAGCCTTGCCTCATCGGGGCGCGATAAGTTCCTTAAAGTGCTTGCGCCCCTCGGCAAAAAGGCGGAGGAGCTGAACAGCCTGATAGCCGCGGGCGATTTCGAAGGCGCCGACAGGCTCGGCGGCGGGCTTAAAGGCTATGTTTTCAAAAAGCACCCGCTCAAATACACGACCGGAAGCATTCGCCGCATATTCCAAAAGGCTGCGGAAGGCAGGCGAAAGCCCGGTATGCTTGCCGCTTTCGTCGGGCCGGACGGCTCGGGAAAGACCACGATAATAAAGCGGGAGAGGGAGCTTTTCGCGCCCTTCTTCGCCGATACTATGGTCTATCACATGCGGTATAAAATACTGCCGGAGCTCAAAACGGGGCATGGCTTCTCCTCAATGAAGGGCAAGCTCAATGCCGAGTCGCCCTCCGAAAAGCCCAAAAAGCGCAGCCTTATAAGCAAACTCGCCTCTTGGTTCGTGGTGCTCTATTACACGCTCGAATTCATGCTCGGCAACCGCCGTATTCGCCGCTGCCGCAGGAAGAACGTGCTCGTGCTGTTCGACAGGTACTATTACGATCACTTCTTCCAGCCCACGACGAGGGAGCTTATCTACCCGTTCAGGAAGCTGCTCCTCGGGCTTGTCGCAAAGCCTGACGTCGTAATTCATTTAAGCGCCGATCCGGAGGTCGTCTATCGCCGCAAGCAGGAGCTTTCCGCCCGCGAGATCGGCGAGCAGAACAGGGTGATCGCGGGGCTCGTCAGGGAGCTTCCCTTCGCCCACACCGTGGAGACCGGCGACAGGGACGTGGATGAGATCGCGAAAGAGGTCTTCGCGCTGATGGCAAAAACGCTTGAGGAAAAACGCCTTAAGGGGAGAAAATGAAAAAGCTGCTCGTGCTGACGGGAAGGTATTACCCGAAGGCTTCGCCCAATTCAATATGCGTAAAGCAGGTGATCGACGCTCTGCCCGGCGATTGGCAGATCACCGTCATCGCCTATGACGACGGTCTTAAAGAGGAAGGCGAGGAGCGCGTTTTCAGGGTCGGACGCGGCGCGGTGCTTTCGGGCGTTTACAGGAACGAGGAAGCCAAAACGCCTGCGGAGCGAAGGAAGCTAAAGCTCCTTCGCACGCTCGACAAGCTGAAGCAGCTGCCGTTCGTTTTCTCATGGCCCTGGGTGGATCCCGTCGTTACGAAGAGAACGCTCCGCTTAGCCGAGAGACTTTACGAAAAGGAACGTTTCGACGCCGTTATCGCCGTGCATATGCCGATCTCGAACGTGATCGTCGGGCACAGGCTCAAAAAGAAGCATCCCGGCATGCGCTTTTATCCGTATTTCCTCGACGCGCTTACGGGAGGGTATCTTCCTAAGGGCATGAGCCGCAAAACCTATGAGCGAAAGGCGCTCAAATGGGAGAAAAAGCTTCTTTCAAACGCCGACAAGGCGGTGTTCATGGAGGCGAACCGCGCCCATCATGAGCTCGTCTTCGAGGGCGATCCGTTAAAGGAAAGGTTCGTCTATCTCGATATCCCTCTGCTTAAGGAGCGGGAACGCGGGGTGCGGAATAAAACCGGCGGAGTCGATATCGTTTACGTCGGCTCGCTCGCGGGGGAAATGCGCTCGCCGGAATTCTTCTTAAAGGTATTCGAAAAGGCCGCAGCACCCGATTGGAGGCTCACCTTCGTGGGCGACGCGGGCTCGGCTCCGGTAAACTCGTTCGCGGCGGGGGATGAAAGGATAAAGGTCGTCGGCAGGCTCCCGCACGAGGAAGCGCTTTCCTACGTGCGCGGCGCGGACTTGCTCCTCAATCTCGGCAACAGGAACCCGAACCTCACGCCCTCCAAGGTGTTCGAGTATATGGGCTTCGGCAAAAGGATAGTGTCGACGTATTCCTCGGATGAGGACAAGAGCGTGAAGGCGCTCGAAAAATACCCCGCCGCGCTTTTACTGGACGAACGCGGGGACGCTGACGCCGCGGCGGAGGCGCTCAGGGGATTCGTTTCACGCCCGGCGGAGGAGATACCTTTCAGCGAGCTTGAAAAGCTGTTTTACATGAACACGCCCGAGGCGTTCAAGGACATCATTACGGGGGATGGCATATGAGGATAGGAGTAGCGGGTCCGTTCGATCCTTCCGGCATACCGGAATACTTCCCGGAGGGGAAGGCGCCGCATATCAACCCCACGGCGTCGTCCGTAACGGCATACGTGAGCGGGCTTTTGAAGACGGGCAATACCGTGACGGTGATCACATCCGATCCGTTCGGGAAGGATACCGTTACGATAGAAGGGAAGGGCATTAAGCTGATCGTGCTCCCCGGCAGATTCCGAATAAGGGGCTTCGGCAGATACCGCATGCACCGCCGCATACGGGACTGCATCGAAAAGGAGCTCGGCTCGATGGACGTGCTCCACGCACAGTGGACTTACGAATACGCGCTTGCGGCAAAGGCGTTCGTCGACAGGCTGCCAGTTTACTGCTCCGTGCGCGATTGGTGCCCGTATCTGATGACTATCGCAAAGGGCGTGAAAAACGCCTATTACTGGCGCATGAGCCACGCGATGTTCAAAAAGGTGATGGGGGAGAAGAAGATCGGCTTCATAGCCAATTCGGAATACACCCGCGGCGAGATACTCGGCGCGTATCCCGAAAACGAGGTCACGCTGATACCCAACCCCATACTGGAGCGTTTTATCATTACGAACAGGGAAAAACGACCCGATTCGCCCGTGTTCGTTTCGATAAGCCAGTCGCTCACGAACGTACGCAAGAACTATCACACGCTCCTAAAGGCGTTCAGCCTGCTTCTGAAGGAACGCCCCGACGCGCGCCTTAAGCTCATCGGTTCCTATACGGAGGAGTGGAAAGCCTCCATGGAGGCGGAGGGGCTTATGAAAAACACGGAGCTTCTGGGGAGCCTCTCGCACGACGAGGTGTTCGGCGTGCTCGACGGGGCGACCTGCCTCGTGCATCCCTCGCTGGAGGAGACCTTCGGCAACATACTTCTTGAGGCTATGGCAAGGCGCGTCGTCTGCATAGGCGGCAAAAGCTCCGGCGCAGTACCGCAGGTGCTGGGCGAAGGCAGGTTCGGTCTGCTCTGCGACGTTACCGATCCCGTCTCGATCGCGGAGGCGATGCGCGCTTCGCTCGACGCGGAGCTTGCCGAAGGGCTTGTCGAAAGCGCCTCAAAGCGGCTTACAGACAATTTTACCGAAACAAAGGTCGCCGAAAGACATTTAAGGCTTTTCCTTTCGGGGAAACGCTCGATAAAGGATAACGAATGAAACTCAACCGGGTCGTTAAAAACGCCTCGTGGATAATCGTCTGCAAGGTCATACAGTCGGTGCTTGCGTTCGTGATCAGCACGCTCAGCGCAAGATACCTCGGAGCTTCGGGATACGGCGAGCTCAACTATGCCGCGTCCGTGGTATCGTTCGTCGCGCCGATAATGTACCTCGGCTTCAACTCCACGTTGGTCAGGGAGCTCGTTAAGGATCCCGACCATCAGGGCGAGATAATGGGCACCGCCATCGGATCGAGCGTCATTTCCGCGATACTCTGCATGATCGGCGCGAATGCATTTGTTTACATCGCCAACAAGGGCGATACCAAGACCATTATCGTCTGCGCGCTGTACAGCACGCTGCTCCTGTTCCAGGCGATCGACCTTATCAAATACTGGTTCCAGTCAAAGCTTTTGTCAAAGTACACCTCGGTCGCGGCGCTCGGGGCGTACATGGTGATGGCGGGCTATAAGATACTGCTCCTCGTCACCAAAAAGAGCGTTTATTGGTTTGCCGCCGCAAGCAGCATAGAGTCGCTCATTATAGCGATCGCGCTCATAATCAGCTATTTTGCGATCGGAAGGTCGCGGCTCAGCTTCTCGTTCAAAAGGGCGGGGAGCATGCTGAAAAGGAGCGGCTTCTTCATCATATCGAATATGATGATAACGATCTTCGCTCATACCGACCGCATAATGCTCAAGCACATGATAGGCGAAGAGGCGACGGGCATATACTCCGCCGCGGTAACGCTCGCGGTGATAACCTCGTTCGTGTTCACCGCGATAATTGACTCGGCAAGCCCGGTCATACTCGAATCGACGGAGGATATCCCGAGGTTTGAAAAGAACATGACGAGGACTTACTGCATCGTCATATACCTGTCGCTCCTGCAGAGCGTCGCCATGACGCTGCTCGCAAAGCCCATGGTGCTCCTGACCTTCGGAGCGGGTTTTACGGATTCGATAAGGGTGCTCCGGCTCGTCGTCTGGTACACGACGTTCTCCTACTGCGGCGGCGTAAGGAGCGTGTGGATACTTGCGAAGAACTATCAGAAATACATCTGGCGGATCAACCTTGCCGGCGCGCTGATGAACGTGGCGCTCAATTTCGCGCTGATACCGTTTATGGGCATAATGGGCGCTGCGCTCGCCTCGATACTGTCGCAGTTCTTCACAAACGTTATTATGGGCTACATAATCAGGCCCTTCCGTCCGTGCAACGCGCTCATGGTAAAGAGCCTTGCGCCGGGCAATTTGGTCGATATTATCAGGATAATACGCGGCAAGGTCACGCGTTGAAATAATGAATAAAAGCGGCTTTTTGAGCCGGGAAAGGGATACAGCATGTCCGAATTCAGCGGAGCAACACTTTTGATCACGGGGGGCACGGGGTCCTTCGGTAACGCGGTATTAAAGAAATTCCTCACGAGCGATATAGGAGAGATAAGGATCTTCTCGCGCGATGAAAAAAAGCAGGACGATATGCGCCACGATCTTCAGGCGCGATACGGCGAGCATGCACGCAAGGTCAAGTTCTACATCGGCGACGTACGCGATCCGAGGTCGGTCCGCGACGCAATGCCCGGCGTCGACCACGTGTTCCACGCCGCGGCGCTGAAGCAGGTCCCCTCCTGCGAGTTCTTCCCTATGCAGGCGGTAAAGACCAATATAGAGGGCACGGACAACGTGCTTCACGCCGCTATCGACGCGGGCGTCAAGCGGGTCGTATGCCTTTCGACGGATAAGGCGGCATACCCCATCAACGCCATGGGCATATCCAAGGCAATGATGGAGCACGTCGTTTTCGCCAACGCGCGCGTCGCGGCGGAGCGCGGGCAGACCGTTATCTGCTGCACCCGCTACGGCAACGTAATGTGCTCGCGCGGGTCGGTCATACCCCTCTTCATGGATCAGATCGCCGCGGGCGGTCCCATCACGGTGACCGATCCCGAAATGACCCGCTTCCTTATGAATCTCGACGAGGCGGTCGAGCTCGTCCGCTTCGCTTTCCTCAACGCCGAGCCGGGCGATCTCTTCATCCAGAAATCCGACGCTTCGACCATTGGCGTGCTTGCGGAGGCGGTACAGCGTCTTTTCGGCAGGACGGAGGTCAGGACGATCGGCACGAGGCACGGCGAAAAGAAATACGAAACGCTCATGACTGTGGAGGAAAGGCTCCGCTCGGTCGATATGGGCAAATACTTCCGCGTCGCCGCGGACAACCGCGACTTGAATTACGACAAATACTTCGTCGAGGGCAAGACCGTGACCGAGGGCGAAAGCTACACCTCCAGCAATACGGTGCTGCTTGACGAGGAGGGCGTCGTCAACAAGCTCCTTACAGTCGATTACGTAAGGGAAAGGCTCGGTAAATAATGGAACGCATCAACGTACTCGTCACAGGCGCAAAGGGCTTCGCGGGGAGAAACCTCGTCGAGGCGCTTAAATGCGTCCGCGACGGCAAGGACAGGACGCGTCCGGGGATAAGCATAGGCGAGATATTCGAGTACGATCTCGGTTCATCCCGGGAGGAGCTCGACCGCTTCGCTCATGAATGCGGCTTTGCGTTCTGCTTCGCAGGAGTCAACCGCCCGAAGGATCCCGCGGATTATATGCCGGGGAATCTCGGCGCCGCGGAGGAGCTCTTGAACGCGCTCAAAAAGCACGGGAACAAGGCGCCGGTCATGCTCGCCTCGTCCGCGCAGGCAAGCCTTGCGGGGCGCTTCGGCAGGAGCGAATACGGTCTTTCCAAGAGGGCGGCGGAGGATGCGTTCTTCCGCTATGCCGAAAAGGAGGGCGTGCGCGCGCTGGTCTACCGCTTCCCGAATCTTGCCGGAAAATGGATACGCCCCAACTACAATTCAGCGGTCGGCACGTTCTGCCACAATATCGCGAATTCGCTCCCGGTAACGGTCAACGATCCCGAGGTGGAGCTCGAGCTCCTCTTCATCGACGACCTTGTCGATGAGATGTTCCGTGCTTTGGAGGGGAAGGAGCATCGCTGCTTCTATCCCGGGGAGGGCGAAACGGTGAACGGCGTAAAGTACGACGGGCTGACGCCGCTGCCCGATCCCAAAGGCGATTTTTCGTACTGCCCCGTTACGAATAAGGCTAAGCTCGGCAGGATAGTGGAGCTTCTGGAGCTGTTCAGGTCCCAGCCGGAGACCCTCGTTATGCCCGCGATCGCGCCGGGCAGCTTCGAGAAAAAGCTCTACTCCATGTACCTTTCCTATCTTCCGAAGGAGCGCGTCGCGTTCGATCTTAAAATGAATACCGACGAGCGCGGCAGCTTTACTGAGGTGTTGAAGACCGTCGATCACGGGCAGTTTTCCGTCAATATCTCAAAGCCCGGCGTCACGAAGGGAAGGCACTGGCACAATTCCAAATGGGAGCTGTTCATCGTCGTTTCGGGCAGCGGGCTCATAAGGGAGCGCCGCATCGGCTCGGACGAGGTGCTTGAATTCCGCGTAAACGGCGAAAGGATCACCGCCGTGCACATGCTTCCGGGCTACACGCATGAGATAATCAATCTCTCCGAAACGGAGGATCTCGTCACCCTTATGTGGGCGAACGAGATATTCGATAAGGAGCATCCCGATACATTTTTCGAGAACGTATAATAAAGGAGCGGAACATGAGAAAGCTTAAACTGATGACCGTTATCGGCACAAGACCGGAGATAATCAGGCTCTCCCAGATAATCAAGAAATGCGACAGGTATTTCGATCAGGTGCTCGTCCACACAGGGCAGAATTACGACAGGGAGCTGAACCGCATATTCTTCGAGGAGTTCGGTCTTCGCGAGCCGGATCATTATCTCGGCGTGGCGGGGGAGAACCTCGGGCAGACGCTCGGCAACGTGATCGCCCGCTCGTACGAGGTCATGGTAAAGGAGAAGCCGGACGCTTTGATGGTATTGGGCGACACGAATTCCTGCCTTGCGGTCATCCCCGCAAAGCGTCTCAAGATACCCGTGTTCCATCTCGAGGCGGGCAACCGCTGCTTTGACGAGAATCTGCCGGAGGAGATCAACCGCCGCATCGTCGACCATACGAGCGACGTCAACCTCTGCTATTCCGAGCACGCGAGAAGATACCTCCTTGCCGAGGGCGTGAAGAAGGAGCAGGTATTCGTGATGGGTTCCCCCATGCGCGAGGTGCTTAACGCCAATATCGACAGGATAAACGCTTCCGACATACTCGATAAGCTCGGTCTCGAGCCGCAAAAATACATACTCCTTTCCGCCCACAGGGAGGAGAACATCGATATCGAAAAGAATTTCTTCGAGCTGATGAACGCCGTGAACGCCATGGCGGAGGTTTACGGCATGCCCGTCATTTACAGCACTCATCCGAGGAGCAGGAAGTTCATCGAACAGCGCGGCTTCGAGTTCCATCCGAACGTAAGGAGCCTCAAGCCCTTCGGCTTCGCCGATTACAATTCGCTCCAGAAGAACGCCTACTGCGTTGTGAGCGACAGCGGCACCATACCGGAGGAGGCGGATTATTTCGGCTTCCCGGCGGTCTCGATCCGCACCTCGACCGAAAGACCCGAGTCGCTTGAAAAGGGCAATTTCATAATCGGCAGCATATCGAAGGAAAACGTGCTCCGCTCCGTGGAGCTTGCCGTCGCCATGCACCGAAACGGCGACGACGGCACGCCCACCGCCGATTACCGGGACGAGGACGTCAGCACCAAGGTCGTCAAGATAATTCAGAGCTATACGGGTATCGTCGACCGTATGACGTGGCGTAAATATTGACGCCCCCAAAGCTGGACATACAAAGGGAAAAGTGATAAAATATAAATTCAAAACCGCGCGGGCTCTGCCATTCAAGGTGATCCGATGAAAAAAACGAGAAAAAGAATATTATCGTTCATGCTTTCCGTGCTTGCTGTGGTCACGGCTGTTTTCCTGATCTATCTTTGGCAGGAGCAGCTTTCCGGCACCAACAGCAAGCCTGCGATAATCTGCCCGTCGGAGAGCATTTCCGTCAGCGTGGAGAGCTTGTCGGACAGCAGCATACTTTTGAGGGACGTTACGGCGATGGACGTTGAGGACGGCGATATCACGGAGAGCCTCGTCGTTGAGAGCGTTTCGCAGTTCGTGGGCGAGAACCACTGCATCGTAACCTACGCGGCATTCGATTCCGCGAACAACGTCTCGAAGCTCACGAGGCATCTTTTCCTGACCGACTACGTTTCGCCGCGCTTCAGGATAAACGCCCCGCTCGAATACAACTATTCCTCGAGCTTCGATCCCCTGAGCGCGATAGGCGCGTATGACTGCGTGGACGGCGATATCTCCGACCGCGTCAAGATGATACTCCTCGATCCGGAGGACGATATAACCTCCCGCGGGACGCACAGAGTGGAGTTCAGGGTAGCCAACAGCCTGGGCGATATTTCGACGCTCGAGGCGGAGGTGGAGGTCTACGACAGGACTTATACCGAGTCCCGCATGATCCCCACGATAAGGCTTACCGACTACATTGTTTACGTCGACAGATACGGTTACGTCGATCCCATGGAGCACGTGCTCGGCATAGCGGTGAACGGAGTGCCCTACGAGGTCGGCGAGTACGGCTTCGGCAAGCTTGTCTGTGACGATTCCGGAGTCGATTATACGAAGCCCGGCGCGTATAAGGTGATATTCAGCTGCGATAACAGGGAAGAGTATTACGGCTCCGCGGTAATGTTCGTAATAGTTACGGAGGTGGGTCGCTGATGGCAGGTTACGGTTCTTCCAACGCTCGTTCTGCCCGCAATGAAAAGCGGCGCGGCTCCGGGATAAAAATAGAGGTCATCCTTTTCAGCCTGTTCCGCAGCTGGTGGATCGTACTGATCGGATGTCTTGTCGCCGCGATGGCGTCATACATTTTCATCTCCGAAAGCTACAAGCCCAAGTATTACGCGGAGGCTACCTTCGTCGTATCCAGCAAGGACGGCGGCGCGGATCAGGTGTACTCCAACCTGGTCGTCGCTTCAAAGCTTGCCGATTCGTTCACGTACGTGCTTGAAAGCCCCGTGCTGAAGCAAAAGATCGCGGAATCCCTCGGCATGGATTCGTTCGAGGGGACGATCAAGGCAAAGAGCATAGTCAATACCAATCTCATCCAGATAGGCGTGGAGGCGGGCTCGCCGCAGACCGCGTTCTATGAGATGGACGGCATCATCAAATATCACAGCATTGTATCCGATAATCTGCTCGGCAACGTCGTGCTCGACGTTCTTAAGGCGCCGACCGTGCCCACCGCGCCGGTGGAGAAGCTCAACAAGGCGTCCAAGATCATGAGCGTGACGGGTATCTCCGCGGCGGTGATAGTCGCGCTGATAGTGATCGCGACCGTCGTCAGCGACGACGTCATGACCGAGAGCGATCTTGAAACGAAGGTCGACTGCCCCGCGCTCGCGACGATCTATCACGAGCGTAAGAACCTTACCCTCCGCGCGAGGCTGCAGGGCGTAAAGACCAGCATGCTCATAACCAATCCCACGACGAGCTTCCGCTTTGCGGAGACTTACCGCCTCTTCAGGACCCGTATCGAATACATGATGCGGCAGAAGGGCTACAAGGTGATGATGGTCTCCTCCGTTCTGGAGAACGAGGGCAAGACCACATGTGCCGCAAACACGGCTATCACGCTCGCGATGGACAATAACCGCGTGCTCCTTATAGACGGCGATATGATCAAGCCCGCGCTCTATAAGGTAATGAACGTCAAGGTGAAGCGCGGCATGGCGATAAACGAGGTAATAACGAGCGATATCGCCATGGACAGCATACCCAAGCTCGAGTCCGTTCCCGAGCTGAGCCTTCTTATGGGCAAATCGTCGCTCTCCAACTCGACGGAGCTTATCGGCTCGCGCGAGATGAAGGACTTTATTGAAAGGGCGAAGGAGCATTTCGATTACGTGATCATCGACACGCCGCCCATCGCGCTGGCGACCGACGCGGAGTGCTTTGCGGAGCTTGCCGACTGTACCCTGCTCGTTATAAAGCAGGGCGGTGCGAGGGCGAAGCGCATCAACGAGAGCATTGAGGCGGTCAGCCAGAGCGGCACGGAGATATTGGGCTGCATTTTCAACAACGTCTATCCGCTCGAGTTTTTGAGCGATCCCGTAGATAAGCAGTACGGCGGCGAATACCGCACCGCCGGGCAGGGCCGCTATTCCGCAAGGGACGCCGCGGAAGGGGGTGAGATCCGTGAGTGAGGAGCTTGACCGCCGCGAACACTCCGCCCCCGTTAAGGACTACGCTTACGAAGCGAGAAGGAGCGGCACCGCGAATATCGAGCCAAAGAGCGCGTCGGATTTCTTCCAGGATCTCCTGGAGGCGTTCAAGAGGCTGTATCTGCTTCCCATTATTCTCTCGGTCGTGTTCTGCACTTTGTTCTGCGTCAGGGCAAGGCTCACGTTCAACCCGATCTATCGGGCGACGGCGACCTTTACCGTCAACGTCAACAACGCAAGCCTTCACAGCAGCCCGACGTATTCCGTCAATCTTGCGAAGCAGCTTTCCAACACCTTCCCCTACATATTCGGGAGCGACGTGCTGAACAATCTCATTCAGCAGGACCTCGGCATGAACGAGATCCCGGCGACCATACAGGCGGAGGCGGTCGGAGAGACCAATCTCTTTACGATAAACGTCTATTCAAGGACGCCGCAGACTTCGTACAACGTGCTCCATTCCGCTATCGACAACTATCCGCGCGTTGCGGATTTTGTCGTCGGCAACACCACGCTGACGCTCATATCGGAATCCGGGCTGCCCCAAAGACCCACGAACGATATCTCCTATAAGACGGAGCTTATGAAGGGCGTGGTGGTCGGCTGTCTCGTTTCGCTTGCCGTAATGATCATCTCCGTATTTACGAAGACCACCGTAAAGGATGCGGACGACCTGAAGAACATGCTCAACCTGAAATGCCTCGGCACGGTGCCCTATATCGGCAGGAAGCGCCGCGGAGAGGGCGGCATGATAGAGATATCGGATCCCGATATTTCAAGATCCTTCGCCGATTCGATAAGGCTGCTCAAGGCGCGTACGCAGCGCGCCTGCGACGAGAACGGTTATCGCGTGCTGCTCGTTGCGAGCTCCATGCCGGGCGAGGGCAAGACGACCATCGCGACCAACCTCGCCATGTCGCTCGCGCTTTCGGGCAAGCGTACGGCGCTGCTCGACTGCGACATAAGGAAGCCTTCCACGCTCGGCGACCTTACAAATCAGAAGCAGTCCGGCATCGCGGAGTATCTTAACGGTCTCGTCACGATCGACGACATCATCAACGAACCTGCGGAAGGTCTTCTCGTAATAAACGGCAAGACACCCTCCGACGAAGCGGCGGAGCTCATGGGAACCGAAAGGATGAAGGATCTTATCGAAGAGCTCAAGGAAAGAACGGACGTCATAGTCATCGACTCTCCGCCCGCCTCCGTTATTGCGGACGCCGTGGTGCTCTCCAATCTTGCGGACTGCGTGCTGTACGTCATCCGTCAGGAGTTCACAAGGAAGAGCAGGATACTGGACGGTCTGAACCATCTGTCGAACGGCAGGGCGGTGTTCCTCGGATACGTGCTGAACAGCGCCAATTCCTCCGGCTCGGGCTACGGCTACGGCGGTTACGGCAAGTACGGGCAGTATTCCCGCTATGGCAGATACGGGCGTTACGGGCGCTACGGGCGTTACGGCAGGTATTCCCGTTATGGCAGCTATTCCCGCTACGGCAGCTATTCCCGTTACGGTTACGGCTACGAAAAATCAAAGAAAAAATAACAGTATGCGGGTCGCCTTTATCGGGCGGCCCGCTGAACGGTAAAGGGATAAAATGAAAGAAAACGGATCGGTGATAATAAAAAGGCTCGTATGCTTCGCGCTGATATCGGCGGCGGTTTTATCGCTGACCGCCTGCGGACGCGCGCCGAAAAAACGCACCGCCGTCTTTTACGAATACTTCGATACCGTTATTACGCTCACCGCCTTCACCGACGACGAGGAGCTTTTTAACGAGGCGAGGGATTCTGCGGAGGCGATATTCGAAAACCTTCACCGCCTTTTTGATATCTATAACGAATACAAGGATTGCGTGAATCTTGCCTCCGTCAATTCAAGGGCGGGGGAGAGCGTCGCCGTTCCGCACGATATCATGGAGCTTCTGCGCCTCGGCAAGGAGTACGATGCGCTGACCGGCGGCTCCGTCAACATTGCGATGGGCGCGGTGCTTCGCCTTTGGCATGACGCAAGGGAGCGCTCGGCGCTCGATCCGGACGGGGCGGCTCTCCCGGATGATACGGCGCTCAAAGAAGCCTCCCTCCATTGCCGGATCGGCGACGTCGTGCTTGACGAAAAAAACGGCACGGTCACGCTTAACGACCCCGAAATGAGCATCGACGTCGGGGCGATAGCAAAGGGCTACGCGGCGGACAGAGCAGCGGAGGCGCTTTCCTCATACGGATTCCCGTTCATGCTCAACTGCGGCGGCGCGGTGCTCGTTTCCGGCGCTAAGCCGGACGGCAGCCCCTGGAAGGCGGGGATCGCCGATCCGCAAAATGAAAACGAATACGCCGCAGTCGCCGAGCTCGACTCCGGCTCGCTTTCCACAAGCGGTTCGTATTTAAGGTATTTTACCGTGAACGGCATCGAGTACGGGCATATCATCGACCCCGCCACGCTTTATCCGGCAGATAAAACGGCGTCGGTCTCCGTTTGCGTTAAGGGGGCGGGGAACGCCTGTCTTGCGGACGCGCTCTCGACTGCATGCTTCATCCTCGGCGCCGAAGAGGGCATGGCGCTGATAAACTCCGTTGACGGAGCAGAGGCGCTTTTTGAAAACGCCGACGGCTCGATAACGGCGACAAACGGATTTCCAAGGTGAAAAAACGAGTAATCGTACGAACGCCCGATAAAATTCGTACGAGCGTACGATAACAAACAGAGAACCGCGAAAATGGGATAAATGTGAAAAAATCCTTTTGCCGCGCCGTTTTTTATCATAAAACGGTCCGGAATGGTATTTTCCAAAAATATTTTTGGTTTTTAGCATAGAAAACACTTGCAAGTTAAAACAATGTGTGGTATATTTATCACGTAATTGTGTACCGTTGTCTTATTGGGCGATCGGCGCTTGCCGGCCCGATTCGCACGATTCGGCACCAGGTTACAAATAATATTTTCAGGAAGGAGTATTCCACAATGAAGAAATTCCTCGCGCTCCTCATTTCGGCGGCCATGATCTTCGCTCTCGTAGCGATCCCCGCAGCGGCTGACGGTGAGGTACAGATCACGGTTGCTACCGTGAACGATGTTGAGCCCGGCACTGACGTCGAGGTTCCTGTTACGATCGAGGGCGACTACGAGGCTCACATCCTTACGCTCTTCGTCAATTACGATCCCGAGAACCTCTCCATCGAGAAGAAGTCCGATATAAAGAACGGCGATCTGTTCCCCTCCGGTGATGATGCTGAAGAGGCTGAATGGGCCGTTATCAAGGATATCGATTCCGTTCCCGGCCAGGCGAAGCTCGGCATCATCTGCCCCCATGGTGATTATCCCATCACCGGCAGCGGCTCGATCTGCAAGATCAAGTTCCACGTAAGTGAGAACTGCACCGAGAACCAGACCCTCACCCTTGAGGTATCCGAGTTCAAGAACATGCCCGAGGGCAGCACCACTGCTACCCCCATCCCCTATGTCGGCACTAACGGCGCTATCAACCTCCACCAGGATGAGCCCACGCCCACTGAGCCCACGCCCACTGAGCCCACGCCCACTGAGCCCACTCCCACCGAGCCCACGCCCACTGAGCCCGCTCCCGTAGAGGGCAACCAGATCACCATCGGCAGCAAGGACAACGTTAAGCCCGGCGACGAGGTGACTGTTCCCGTTGAGGCGGTCTTCAATGACGAAGCCCATATCCTCAATGCCGTCATCGATTACGATGCTGACGTTCTGACCCTTGTTGATGCTGAGCTTGGCGAGTTCATCACCGGTATCGAAGGCGCTTTCACCAGCGTTGATACCGAGACTCCCGGCAAGATCTACCTCGGCGTTGTCTGCGCTGAGGATCCCATGACCGGCGAAGGCGTTCTCATGAACCTCACCTTCAAGACCGCTGATGACTTCGCGGAGCCCACCACCGTTGCCATGACGATCAACGAGTTCGGTTATATGCCCGTTGACGCCGCCGATGCTGAGCCTCTCGATTGCGAGCTTGTCGATGGTATCATCACCCCCGCCGAGCCCGTTGTTCCCACTCCCGTTGAGTTCGTAATGGGCAGCAAGGAGAACGTTGCTCCCGGTTCCGAGATCACCCTGCCCTTCACCATTTCCGGTGATTACGAGGCGCATCTCATGAACATCGCCCTCAACTACGATACCTCCGTTCTTACCCTGACCGGCTTCGAGAACGGCGAGGTCCTTAACTCCGTTGAGGATGCTATCATCGTTGTTGATTCCGAGACCATTCCCGGCTCCATCCGTCTTGGTGTTGTAATGCCTACCGACGGTATGACTGCCGAGGGCGTCATCGCCAACCTCAAGTTCAAGGTATCTGACAAGTTCACCGAGCCCACCGTCATCGAGGTCAATGTTACCGAGTTCGGTTACATGCCCGTTGGCACCGCCAATGCTGAGCCCATCCCGTTCACCGCAACGAACGGTATCGTAACTCCCGGCTCCGTTGGCCCGAATCCCCCTGTGACCGGTGCTGTCAGCCTTGCCGGCATTGGCGTTCTTGCCATTGCCACCGGCGCTGGCGTTGTCATCTTCCGCAAGAAGGAAGACTGATCGACAGACTGTCTGTAAAAGCCAAAGGTCATCCCGAAAGGGATGACCTTTTGTTATGCGTAAAGCTTGTTGATTTTGCTTGATTTGCCCTTTTATTTCGCTTTTTCGATCGTTTCGATCAGTCGGTCGAGCCCGACGGTATAGCTCCGGGCGCCCATGCCCATCACGCGGAACGCGCAGACGTCCTCGATCACGTCGACCGCGCGGAACAGCTCCCGCTTCGTGATATCGCTCATGTGCACCTCGCCCACGGGGACGGGAGTGCAGGCGATCGCGTCGCGCAGGGCGTACGAATAATGCGTGAGCGCGCCGGGGTTGATCAGCACGCCGTCGAACGCGTCTCCCGCGGCATGGAGCTCGTCGATGAGCCTGCCCTCGTAATTGGTCTGCACGTGCTCGACGGACGCTCCGTGCTCCGCAGCGTGCGTCTCAAGGGCGCGGATGATATCATCAAGGCTCCTCGTTCCGTAGATCTCGGGCTCGCGTTTTCCCGTCATATCGAGATTCGGTCCGTTCAATACAAGTATCCTCACGGTTTGACTCCTTTTTTTCTTCCATTATACCATATCGGCGCGTTTTATGGTATAATCAAACAGAAGTTTTTAAGGAGCGTCGTATTATGAAGCATTACGCCGTACTGGGGGACCCCATAGCGCACAGCCGCTCGCCCGAGCTCTATAACGCCCTGTTTGAAAAATACGGGATGGACGCGGAGTTCGGAATGCTCCGCATGGGCGTCGGCGGCATAAGCGAGCTTAAAACCAAAACGAAAGGTCTTTCGGGATTTGCCGTTACAATGCCGCTCAAAAGGGCGATAATACCGTATCTCGACGCGCTCGACGAAAGCGCTTCCGCCTGCGGAGCCGTGAACATCACGGAGCTCAGGGAGGGTCGCCTCATAGGGCACAATACCGACGGCGAAGGGCTTTGCGACGCGCTTTTTACGGCAGGCGTCTCCGTCTGCGGCGCAGAAGCGGCGATCCTCGGCAGGGGAGGGGCCGCCCTTTCCGCGGCGTGTTCGCTTAAAAAAAGAGGCGCGAACGTCCGTCTGCTGGCAAGGACGCCGAAGGCAGACGCCGCTTTCCCGGAACGCCTCGTCTCCGATCCGGGCGGGCATGCGGATCTGTTCATCAACGCATCTCCTCTCGGCATGGACGGGCATGATGAATTCGCATACACGGGGCTCCTCGACAGCCTCGCGCCGTCCGTCGTGTTCGATATGGTGTACGTGAACGGACGCGAGACAGCCCTCGCGCTCGAGGCAAAAAAGAGGGGCGTCCTCCTGCTGACGGGGGAGAGCATGCTGAAGAAGCAGGCGCTCCGCGCGTTCAAGATCTGGACGGGCGTCGAGGCGGAGTTCTGAAAAAGCAAAATAAAGGGCTTCCGGGCAAATGCCCCGGAAGCCTCTTTCGTTTCATCAGATCAGGTAAATATCCTCGTCAGCGTGTCGCGGATGCTGGTGGGATCGCTTATCGCGAGAGCGGCGATAAGAAGACCGATGCAGATCAGCATGCCTATGATCATTATGATCAGCACCGCGGAAGCAAAGTTCTTGCTGTTCCTGTTGATGCCGGAGGAGAACGCCATGGTGAACAGGGGGATTATGTTGAAAATAGGTATCGCAAAGAGCGCGATCCTCCAAAGATAACCCCAAACGGAAAGCGGCTTGTTGAGAATGCTCTTATTCTCGGCGGGCGCTTCCTTTACGGGCGGACATACTAAGGGCTCCGGATCGAACACGTTCTCCTGCTCCTCAACGGGCATTGGCTCCGCATAGGGCGAAGGCTCCTCGATCGGAGCCGGTTCCTCGGCGCGAACGAAGTCCTCGGCGGGAGCGGACTCGCCGGGATCGGCAGGCTCTATACCGAGATCGTCGAGCGTCCTCTCGGGCTCGGCGGGGATCTCTTCACAGCATGCTTCCTCAACGGCATCGGCAGCCTCTGCGGGAGCGGCTTCAACGGCTTCCGCGGCTTCCGCGGCTTCAACGGGCGCGGGCTCCTCAATGGGCTCGGGCTTCGGCTTCCTTAAAAGGGAGCCGCATTTGATGCAGAAACGGTCGCTATCTTTGGCGGGATAACCGCATTTCGGACAGTTCATAATTACACCTCCACTTTGGATATATCGGGATTATATCACTATTTGATTAATTTGTATATAGCAAAATGGACCGGAATCGGAATAAAAAAGAGGAATTATTCAATTCGGACTTGACAGACCACCGAAATTGGTGGATAATTTATAATGAAGATTTGTGTACACGGAGGCCTCAAATGGAAGAAACGAACGTTTCCCGCAGCTTTATCGAGGAGTTTATTGAGGAGGATTACAGGAATTACCCCGTCGTAAAGACCCGTTTCCCGCCCGAGCCGAACGGCTATCTGCACATCGGTCACGTAAAGGCGATGTGGGTCGATTTCTCCATGGCGGAGAAATTCGGCGGCACCTGCAACCTTCGCTTTGACGATACCAACCCCGTCAAGGAGGACGTCGAGTATGTCGAGGCCATCAAGCACGATATCAAGTGGATGGGCTTCAACTGGGATAAGCTCTGCTTCGGCAGCGATTATTTCGACACCTGCTATGAGCTTGCGGTCAAGCTCATCAAGAAGGGCGTCGCTTACGTCTGCGATCTTGACAAGGATCAGATAAGGGAATACCGCGGCACGCTGACCGAGCCGGGCGTCAACAGCCCCTATCGCGATCGCTCCGTGGAGGAGAACCTCGATCTGTTCGAGCGCATGAAGAACGGCGAATTCCCCGACGGCGCAAGGACTCTCCGCGCCAAGATCGATATGGCTTCGCCCAATATCAATATGCGCGATCCCGCGCTGTACCGCATACTGCACCGCAGCCATCACCACACCGGCGACAAGTGGTGCATCTATCCCATGTACGATTTCGCTCACCCCATACAGGACGCGCTCGAGGGCGTTACGCATTCGCTCTGCTCGCTCGAGTATGAGGCGCACAGACCCCTTTACAACTGGGTGGTAGAACAGTGCGAGTTTGAGCATAAGCCCCGCCAGATCGAGTTTGCAAGGCTCAATATCACCAATACGGTGATGAGCAAGCGGTATCTTCGCATGATGGTGGAGACGGGCGCTGTGCGCGGCTGGGACGATCCCAGGATGCCCACGCTCTGCGGTATGCGCCGCAGGGGCTATCCCGCCGCTGCGATAAAGGATTTCCTTGCGAGGGCGGGCGTCGCCAAAGCGGATTCCGTCGTCGATTCCGCCATGCTGGAGCATTGCGTCAGGGAGAATCTGAACGTTAACGCCGTAAGGGCGATGGCGGTCACCGATCCCGTCAAGCTCGTTATCGAGAATTGGGAGGAAGGCAGGGAAGAGGATATCTCGATCGAGAACCTTCCCGTCGACGGCGCGGAGGATAAGGGCTCCCATACCGTTCCCTTCGGGCGCGAGCTCTATATCGAGCGCGACGACTTTATGGTCGAGCCGCCCAAGAAGTTCTTCAGGCTCAAGCCCGAAGGCGAAGTCCGTCTGAAGGGCGCTTACATCATCAAATGCACCGGTTGGGAGCAGGATGAAGAAGGCAGAGTAACCCTTATCAGGGCGGAGTACGACCCCGAAAGCAGGAGCGGCGAATGCACCCGCAAGGTCAAGGGCACCATTCACTGGGTCCCCGCCAAGGAGGCCGTGCCTGCCGAGTTCCGCATTTACGAGCCGCTCTTTACCGAGAGCGAGATCGATACCGAGCATATCCTCGAGGCGATCGATCCCAACTCCATCACGGTCAAGCACGGCTTTGTCGAGCCCTTCCTAAAGGGAGCCGAGCCCGGCGTTCCGTATCAGTTCATGCGCGTCGGCTATTTCACCGCCGACCTTGATTCGACCGATGAAAGCCCCGTTTTCAACCGCACCGTGGGCTTGAAGGACAGTTATAAACCGGCTAACGCATAAAGCAGGATGGAAGAAAGGGAAGACGTAAAAAGAATAGAAGCGCCTCCCAAGCGGAGCCTTGTCTGGCTTGAGGTCACGGCGTTCATATTGCTGCTCGCGCTCCTGACCGCCGGCTTGGTTTATTTCGGCCGTCAAAAGGGCGCGGGGAGCGACCGCCCGAGTGAAGCGGCGGCGACTGCCGAGCCGAGCGAAACGTCCGAGCCGACCGCCGCGCCGGTCCCGGAGGTTACCCCGGAGCAGACGCCGGAGCCGACGCCGGAGCCGACGGCGCAGACGTATTCCAAGACCGCAATAGTTGTCACGGGGAAAAAGGCGGTCGTCGTTGCCAGCCGCGAGGCGGCGGAGGAGCTCGTCAATAACGCCGCGCTCTATTTCAAGGATCTCGCGGGGCTGCCCGACAACGCCGTCACCGCGCTTGCGGTAAAGGTGGAATACGCGGACGCGCCGGATGACGACGCCGTCAGCTACGATACCGCGTTCGCATACTTGACCGGCAGTACGACTCCGCTCGTGTTCATAAGCCGCGCCTCCTACGTGGAGGATACGCCCATCCCGCATAACGACAAGATCATCACGGACCATTATCTGCCCAAGGGCATTCGCGTCGTCAAGCTTTACGGGCGCGACGGCATTGAGCGAAAAACGTATTCCGTAATTTACAGAAACGGCGTTCAGCAGAGCGTATCGGTCTCCGATGCGTTCGTGGTCATGGAGCCGGTGGACGGCGATATCCGCGTCGGCATAAGGGTATTTCCGGAGGGATTCACAGTCAGTCCCGCATACGGAAGCAGCCCCATCGGCGCGTATGAGCTCGGCATAAGGGTGCCGATGCACGGCAAGGTCACCACGCTTTACGGCCCTTATGACGGCGGCTTCCATCACGGAATAGACATCGCCGCCGCTCCCGGCGCCCAGGTCAGGGCTTCCGCCAGGGGCAAGGTGGTTTCCGTCATGGAAAGGGGCGGCTACGGACTCTTGATCGAGATCGAGCATGAGAACGGAGTCACCACAAGATACGCCGAGCTGAAGGAGTCCTTCGTTTCCATCGGTCAAAGAGTGGAAGCGGGGGAAATAATAGGCACGATAGCGGGCGACGAATTCACCGCGCATCTGCATTTTGAGTTAAGGATCTGGGGAACGGCATATAATCCATTGAAATTAATGACGATCGCCGGTATCGAAGGTTGACGGGAGGATGGGCCTGATCGGGCCGCGTCCGAACCCAAAGAATAATCGAGAGGAGCCCTTTTAAGGGCGGTGTTTTATGGCATATTACAGAATCAACGGCGGCAAGCCCCTTGAGGGGCAGGTAACTATAAGCGGCGCAAAGAACGCCGCGCTTGCGATAATACCCGCGGCGATACTCGCGGGGCAGCCCTGCGTTATCGAGAATCTTCCCATAATAGAGGACGTCCACGTGCTCACCGAGATATTGAGGCTCATGGGCGCGGAGGTGGAGCTTTACAAGAACGGCTGCATGAAGATCGATCCCACCAAGATCAATAATTTCGAGGTCACCTTCGAAATGGTCAGCAAGATGCGCGCCTCGTACTATCTGCTCGGCGCTATGCTCGGGCGCTACGGGCATGCGGCGCTCGCTCTGCCCGGCGGCTGCTCCATAGGCAACCGACCGATCGACTTCCATATAAAGGGCATGCGCGCGCTGGGCGCCTACGTCGAGATAAAGAACGGCATCGTTTACGCGCACGCGGATAAGCTCACCGGGGCGGAGATATACCTCGATATGGCAAGCGTCGGAGCTACGATCAATATCATGCTCGCCGCCTGCCGTGCGGAGGGCACCACCGTCATCACCAACGCCGCCAAGGAGCCGCACGTCGTCGACGTGGCCAATTTCCTCAACATGATGGGCGCTTCTATAAAGGGCGCCGGCACCGACGTTATAAGGATCCGCGGCAGGCAGGAGCTCCATGGCTGCAGCTACGATATTATCCCCGACCAGATCGAGGCAGGCACGTTCATGATCGCCGCGGTCGCCACTCACGGCAACGTGGTCATAAACAACATAATCCCCTCGCATCTTGAGGCGATCTCCGCAAAGCTCATGGAGTGCGGCGCCCGCATTACCGAGGGCGACGACGGCACCGAGTTCTTTATGCAGGTGCAGGGCGGAGACAGGCTCCGCGCGGTCAATATCAAAACGCTGCCCTATCCCGGCTTCCCGACGGATCTTCAGCAGCCCATGATGGCGCTGCTCACAATGGCGAAGGGCAACAGCTACATCGTCGAAAACATTTTCGAAGAGCGATTCAATCACGTGCCGGAGCTCGTCCGAATGGGCGCTTCGATACACGTTAACGGCAGGACGGCGACGATAGAGGGCGTCGATAAGCTTTACGGCGCCTCCGTAAGGGCGACCGATCTTCGCGCCGGCGCCGCGCTGATAGTCGCGGCCCTCGCTGCGGAGGGCACGACCATCGTCCGCAATATCCACTTTATCGACCGCGGCTACGAGCATTTCGAGCAGAAGCTCCGCGCGCTCGGCGCCGATATCGAAAGGGTGGAGGAATAATCAAAATGAAAAAAGGGCGGGTGTTCGCACCCGCCCTTTTCGCACCCGCCTTATTACTTTATCCTATCCCATTTTTTCTTCCATCATGTACATGAACGCGGGGACGATCTTCATCGCCTCGCCGGCGGAGATCCTTTCCCACAGCGCCGCGGTGCTTTTGCCGATCCTCTCCGCAAGCGCCGCCTCGTCCACGGTCAGGAGCTTCCTGCCGCGCATCAGTATCCTTCCCGCCGCCATCGTGAAAACGCAGTTCCTGCCGCTCATGCCCATCAGGACGTGCGCCGGGTAATTGCTTTCGTCCATCGGCGTATAGGGCTTATAGTCCATTATGATTATATCCGCCGGCGCGCCGGGCTTGATTGTGCCTATGCCTTTTCCGAAATACTCCTCTGCAAGCAGGCGGTTGTTCTCGAACAAGAGCTTTGCCGCTTCATTGAGCCCGAACGACGGGTCGCCCGTTTTATCGCGCTGCGCGGTAATGAACGCACGCGCGCTCTCGAGCATGTCGGGAGTGAAATTATCCGTGCCCAGGCAGAGCTTTATTCCCTTCGAGAGCATCGTTTTCGCGTCCGCACAGCCGACCGCGTTCGACATATTCGACTGCGGATTGTTCACGACGAACGAGCCGCTTTCCGCTATCGTATCGAGCTCGCTCTCCGTTGTGTGCACGCAGTGCGCGAGTATGGTCCTGCCGCCGAGTATGCCGCAGTTTTTGAGGAGCTCCGCGGGAAGCTGCCCAAAAGTGTGGGTGGAGACGAACGCGTCGTCGCCGCTCTCCGAAACGTGGATGTGGAAGCCCGTCCTGCCGGCGTTCCTCGCCGCACAGCTTTTAAGGCTCGACTCGGTAAGCGTGAACGGCGCGTGCAGCCCGAACATCGCCTTGAGCATACCGCTCGGCTGCTTTTCGCAGAAGGCGATGAAGTTCTCATTCTCCTCCTCAGCGGCCTTTTCGTCGGAATAGCCGAGGCGGCAGCTCGTTTCAAAACAGCAGCACGCGCGCAGTCCCACGGCTCCGGCGGCTCCGGCGACGCCCATCAGCGAACCGGATACCGAACCGTAGCCCGCATGGTGATCGAACACGGTCGTGACGCCGTTCTTCACCGCCTCCATAGCCGAGGCGTACGCGGCGTTCACCGTGTCGCGGAAATCAAGCTCCCTGTCAAGGCGCCAGCTTCGCATCAGAAGCACGTCCGCAAAGCAGCCGGGATGAAAGCCCGGAACGGAGTATCCCCTCAGCGCCGCGCTGTAAAAATGCGTGTGCGCGTTTATGAGACCCGGCATTATAACGCCGCCCTCCGCGTCGATGAACTGCGCCTTGGGGTACGCCTTCGAAAGCTTGCCGGTATCGCCGACGTCCCTGACGGCGTCCCCTTCGATCAAAACGGCCCCGTTCTTCATAAACGGGAGCGAAGGATCGTGAGTAATGAGATATCCGTTTCCGATAAGGTACATGGGAGCACCCTCCTTTTGCGTCCGAAATACCGGGGACGCAACCCCCCGGCGCCGTGTTGAAAGTATATTTGCCTGATTCATTGTACCACCGTCTTTTATTATATGCAATGCCCTATATTATGGCTTGTTCATTCCGGGAAACTGTATTATAATTATATCGGCTGATCTGTGCGTGAACCGCGGATCCGCCGCGCGGCTTGACTCCGGAGAGTCTTCCGGCTTCCGGCGGCGCCTAATTTGAGAAAGCAGGGGGAATTAATATGAAAGCTTACGAGAGATTACTTGATTACGTTAAGGTGTTCACCACGAGCGACGACGATTCCGAGTCCGTTCCTTCCACCGCCCGCCAGTTCGACCTTGCGAACAGGCTAGTGGAGGAGATGAAGGCGATCGGCATTTCGGACGCCCGGGTGGACGATAAATGCTACGTGTACGGTTCCATCCCCGCGACTCCCGGTTACGAGGATAAGCCCGCGATCGGCTTTATCGCGCACATGGATACCGCTCCCGATTTTTCGGGCGAGAACGTGAACCCCCGCATCATAGAGGATTATGACGGGGAGGAGATCGTCCTCGGCGAAAGCGGAAGGAGCATCAAGCCCTCCGATTTCCCGCATCTTAAGCTCCTTAAAGGGCGCACGCTGATCGTGACCGATGGGACGACGCTTTTGGGCGCGGACGATAAGGCGGGCATTGCGGAGATAATGACCGCGGCGGAACGGCTCATTTCAAGCGATATCCCGCACGGCAGGATTCCCATCTCGTTCACTCCCGATGAGGAAGTGGGCAGGGGAGCCGATCATTTCGACGTTAAGGGCTTCGGCGCGGATTTCGCATATACCGTCGACGGCGGTCCCGAGTGCATAATCGAGTATGAGAACTTCAACGCCGCCTCCGCGCATATCGAGATCAACGGCTTCAACGTGCATCCCGGCGCGGCGAAGGATATCATGATAAACGCCCTGCACGTCGCCTGCGAGATAGAGGGGATGCTCCCCGCCGGGCAGACTCCGCGCGATACCGAGAAGTATGAGGGATTCTTCCACCTCTGCGATATCTCGGGCAATACCGAACACGCCGAGATGCATTACATACTCCGCGATCACAGCGCCGAGATAATGAAAGCGAGGAAGGAGACCCTCCTTCATATCGAAAAGATCCTCAACGCGAAATACGGCGAGGGCACGGTCAAGGTGACTATTCGGGATCAGTACCAGAACATGCTCGAAAAGATCAAGCCCTGCTTCCATCTTATCGAAAACGCCTGCGCCGTGCTCGAGGAGATGGGCGTTCACGCCATGACGGAGCCCATCAGGGGCGGCACCGACGGCGCGAGGTTGAGCTTCATGGGGCTGCCCTGTCCGAACCTCGGCACCGGCGGCTTCGCCTACCACGGACCGTATGAGCATATCACGGTCGAGGGTATGGAGATCGCCACGAACGTGATCCTCGGACTCATCAAAAAATACGCCGAGTAATCGAAAAGAGGCTGTGACAAGGGAGCATGCGCCCAAGGGTGCATGCACTTAAGGAGATGCAGGTTTTCAGCCTG
>DGHD01000029.1:52888-58330 GCA_002392505.1 Christensenella sp. UBA3857
TCGGCTGAAAACCGCGAAGCGTCTCAAAAGATACCTTTTGAGGCTGTATATCGTTATGTGAATGCGCCCTAAAAACAGCCTCTTTTTTATGCTTCGCTCTCGCTCATGATCCCGGCACGGTTGCGCCTGCGGAAAAGCATCGTTATGCCCCATATTCCCGCGAGCCCGACGAGCGTATAGATGATCCTCGAGACCACGCCGCTCATGCCTCCGAATATCGCGGCTACGAGATCGAATTGAAAGATCCCGATAAGACCCCAGTTCAGCGCGCCGACAACTATCAGTATAAGTGAAATTGTATCCATTGATCGATCCTCCTTTCATGCCCTTTTCAGGTCTTGAGCATTTACGGATAGCTTTGACGAAGCGACGGTCGATTATTCAAGAAAAGCCTTGGGAATGATTGTAAAAATCGCGTTTCGACCTGTAAACACGCCGCACCCAAAGAAATCGGAAACCGCGGAAACAAATCCCCGTGAATAATTTACAGCATGAAAAATGAGCGGGTTATTGTCGACGGCAGGCATTTCGGTGCGAGTTTTCCACAGTTTCCACAGAGTTATCCACTTTTTTAGGAACTGCGGCGATTACGCCTGTTAAAAACCCATGTGGAAAAACTTCGATGATTTTTCGTGGAAGCACAATAAAGTAAAAAAGTAACAAATATCGGCGCAAGAGCGTCCGGAGGGGTGAACGATATTCACTCCGCGGACGGACGGATGTTCCAAAACAACGAAAACGCGCCGCCGACCTGTTGCCCAAAGCCCGGGGGATGGCATGGAAACAAGTCGGAGGCGCATCCTTTTATGCCGCTCCTTTCGTATTTATTCAACCGCCCTGCGTCACACGGCGGCGTTTTTGAGCTCTGCCTCGGGCGCCGGCTTCAATGCGCCGCGCCCGTCCTCTATAATGAGCTTGTCCGCGACGAGAGCGATGAATTCGCCGTTCGTCGGCTTTTCGTTTTTGCCGTAGATATTGAATCCGAAGAGCTTGTTCACGTTTTCTATCTTGCCGCGAGTCCAGCTCACCTCGATCGCGTGCCGTATCGCGCGCTCCACCTTGGAGGGCGAGGTGTTGAACCGCTTAGCAATGCCGGGGTAGAGCTCCTTCGTAATGTGGCTTATGAGCTCCGGCTTGTAAAACACCATGCGTATCGCCTCGCGCAGGTAATGGTAGCCCTTTATGTGCGCCGGGATACCCACGGAGAGGAACACCGCGGTGATCTTTTCGTCGAGCGTCCTTGCCGTGGGCGAGAACGCCGCGCTCTTTTCCGCGTCCGCCGCGGTCGCAGTCATAAGATCGAGCATCCTTTTATACAGGTATTCCGGCTCGACCGGCTTAAGCATCACGTAGCTCGCGCCCTTCGAGAACGCACGCTGCAAAAGACCGTCGTTTCGCATATAGGAAACGATCATTATTACGTCGGGCTTTGCGGAGGGCTCGTCCGCGAGCGCTTCCAAAAGATCGAGCCCGTCGAGCATGGGCATCACGAGCTCCGAAATGAGCACGTCGAAATGCTCCTCGCGCAGCTTCTCGAGCGCCTCCTGCCCGTTCGACGCCTCGACAAACCTTATCACGTCCTTGTCGGTTTTGAACATCTCCCTTACCGATCTTCTGAAAAGCGCGTTCCCGTCCGCCATCAATACACGATACTCGCTCATTTTTCATACACCTCCGAATTCATTTGTCAGTCGACGGCATTCTTAAAAAATGTCTCCGCCTTATGACAAAATTGTAATGCCGCAAAACCTGCATTTCCACGGGAACATTTGTCGTATTCCCGCTTCTTTTGACCCGGGAACGTCGTTTTTTGCGATAATTCGACCGCTATGCTGCTTTTTGCCGAGGTTTGGACGAAGGAATTAGCGTCGAAAAACGCGCTCGAGAGCCGCGGCGGTAAGTTTTTATATCAAAAAAATAGGGCTGATTTGAAAAAAAGCCTTGCAAATATGAATAAACTGTGTTATATTGGTTATTGTTGTAACGGGATCGTATTGTTTTTTGGTACGATCCGTATGTTTCCTGTGAATGAGCTTTATGAGCTTGTTGTGAAGAGTGGGCAAAACCCGCTCTTTAATTTTGAAAAGGACGGTTGAGGCATTGAAGATAACCGAAAAAGTCGCATCGCTCGTCGCGCCGAAGATCGGCGAGCTCGGATTCGAGCTTTATGACGTCGAATTCAACAAGGAGTACGGCAGCTGGGAGCTTTTGATATTCATAGATTCTCCCTCCGGCGTAACGCTTGACGACTGCGAACGCGTGAGCACGGCGATAGATCCGATAATCGAAGAGGCGGATCCGATCGAGCAGGCATATTTTCTTACGGTAAGCTCCGTCGGCATCGACAGACCTCTCAAGCTGAGCAAGGATTTCGACCGCAGCATCGGCAGCAAGATCGACGTCAAGCTCTACACCGCTCCAAGCGACAAGGCGCTCGGCAAGAACAAGAATTTCACCGCAGTGCTCGTCGCCCATGATGAGGAAACGTTTACCGTGGAAAACGAAAAGGGCAGCTTTACGCTTCCCAAGAAGGCTGCGGCGCTGCTTAGGCCGCATATCGATTTCTAAAAGAAGTAAAGGAGATAATAAAATGAATTCGAACGAGCTTATTCTTGCAATGAAGCAGATCGAGAAGGAACGCAACATCAAGGCGGAGGTGCTTATCGACGCCATAGAGGCGGCGCTCGTCTCCGCATATAAGCGCAATTATAACGTCAACACCAACGTTCGCGCATCCATGGATCCCGAAACGGGCACCATCGGCATTTTCGCCTCCAAATCCGTGGTCGAAACGGTGGAGAATCCCAACTCGGAGATCTCCCTCAAGGAAGCCAAGAAGATCAACCCCCTCTACGAGGTGGGCGACGTTCTTGAGGTGGAGGCCTTCCCGAAGGACTTCGGCCGCATCGCCGCGCAGACCGCGAAGCAGGTCGTGATACAGCGCATCCGCGAGGCGGAGCAGGGCGCCATTTTCGACGAGTTTGCCGAGAAGGAGGGCGAGATCCTCACAGCCATCGTGCAGCGCGTCGAGAAGAACGGCGTTTACGTCGAATTCGGCAAGACCGACGGTATCATCCCGTTTAACGAGGTCATCCAGGGCGAGACCTATAACCCCGGCGACCGCATCAAGGCTTACGTCTTAAAGGCGCAGCGCAACAACAAGGCGCCGCAGGTGCTCATTTCCCGCACCCATCCCGGTCTTGTAAAGCGCCTGTTCGAGCTTGAAGTGCCCGAGATCCAGTCCGGCGTCGTGCAGATCAAGTCCATCGCCCGCGAAGCGGGGCAGAGGACGAAGGTCGCCGTCGTCTCCTTCGATCCCAACGTGGACGCCGTCGGCGCATGCGTCGGTCCCAAGGGCATCAGGGTCGAGAGGATCGTCAACGAGATCCATAACGAGAAGATCGACATCATCGAGTGGGATCCCGACATCGCCGTTTACATCGCGAAGTCCCTGAGCCCCGCACGCGTGCTCATGGTCTACGTAAACGAGGACGAGAAGGCCGCAAAGGTCGTCGTTCCCGATAATCAGCTCTCGCTTGCGATCGGCAAGGAGGGTCAGAACGCAAGGCTCGCCGCCAAGCTCACCGGCTGGAAGATCGACATCAAGTCGAAGTCCGTCGCCGACGAGGAAATGGATATCGAGCCCGCGGAAGAGTTTGAGGAGCTTGACGAAGGCGAAGACGCCAAGTCCGGATCCGAGGAATAAACAGAGGTTTTTGATTTGGCAAAGAAGATACCAATGCGAATGTGCGTCGGCTGCCGCGAAATGAAGGAGAAAAGGTCCCTCGTTCGGGTGGTCAGGGCAGAAAACGGCGCCGCCTGCGTCGATCCCACGGGCAAGATGAACGGCAGGGGAGCGTACGTGTGCCCCTCTGCGGAATGCCTTAAAAAGGCCGTCAAGAGCCGTGCGCTCGACCGTGCGCTCGAGGTCACCGTTTCGCCCGAGGTGATGGAGCGCCTTGCCTCGGAGGTCGAAAGGCGGGGGCAGAGCGAGTGAGATCACCTGAAGACGAAAGGCTCCTTGCCGCGCTCGGCTTCGCAATGAAGGCGGGAAAGGTAAGATCCGGCGAATTCGCCGCTCAAAAGGCGCTTAAAAGCGGGCGCGCGGCGCTCGCCGTGATAGACAAGGATTGTTCGGAACAGACGAAGAAGCATTGGTCGCAAATGTGTATTAACGCCGGAGTTCCGCTCATAGAGGCGGAGGGACCCGGCAGGGCGATCGGAAAGGATTCCCACATGGTCGCCTGTGTTCTCGATAACGGCTTCGCGGAGATGATCCTCCGCTGCCGGCAGAAAAACGAATTGTAATTCGGGGGTAAACAATATGGCAAAGAATGAACTTATAGAATCCGCAAAACAGATAGAGTCCAGGACGGCGGAGCTTCTGGAGCGCGTCAAGCTGCTTCAGAACGATCTCGGCGCCTCTCTTCAGCAGGCGAAGCGCCACGAGCTGAAGCTCATAGAGGCTGAGAAGGCCGCCGCTAAGGCGAAGGCGGAACGCGAAAGGGAGGAGAGAAGGAAGGAATTCCTCGAGTCCGAGCAGCAGACCGGCTTCTATTCCAGCGGCAGCGATGAAGACGAGACCCCCGAGGTAAAGCCCGCCGAGCCCGAAAAGGCGCCCGAGAAGCCTGCGGAGCAGGAGGCGGCGCCTGTTAAGCCCGCGGAGGAGACCAAACCCGCCGAGCCCGAAAAAGAGCCCGAGAAGGCGCCCGCAAAGCCCAGGGAGGACCGTCCGCGCACGGAGACAAAGCCCAGGCAGGAGGGGCGTACGCCCGCTGACAAACAGCGTCCGCGCACCGATAAGCCCTATTCCGACAAGCCCGGCGACAGACCCAAGACCGACAAGCCATACGGCGACAAGAAGCCCGGCGACAGGAAGCCTTCGGGTCAGGGCGGCAAGTCAAAGCCCTCCGCTCCCGTGGTGATACCGCAGCCCGGCCGTCAGCATGAGAATAAGGGTCAGTACGTACGCACCTTCGATAACGACAAGAAGCAGCCCAGGAACAAGAAGGCCATGATGAAGGAAGCCGCTCCATCCGCCACCCAGTGGGACGACGAGGGCGCGTTCGGCAACCGCAGGAAGGCCTCGAAGAAGCAGGCGCAGCCCGTCCACAAGCCCGAGCCCGTCAAGATCGAAAAGGCGGTCATCACCGCCGAGAACATCACCGTTCGCGAGCTTTCGGAGAAGATCGGCAAGCCCGCCGCGGAGATCATTAAGAAGCTCTTCATGATGGGCACTATTGCCACCATCAATAACGAGATAGATTTCGAGACCTGCGAGCTCATAGCCGCCGATTATGATATCGAGCTCGAGCTCAAGCTCGAAAAGACCGCGGAGGAAGCCCTCGCGGAGGCTGCGGGCGAGCAGGATACCGAGGAGAACCTCGTCGAGCGTCCGCCCGTCGTAACCATCATGGGTCACGTCGACCACGGCAAGACCTC
>DGHD01000029.1:58373-58532 GCA_002392505.1 Christensenella sp. UBA3857
ACGGCAAGACCTCGCTGCTCGACGCTATCCGCCACAGCTCCGTCACCGCGGGCGAGGCTGGCGGCATCACCCAGCATATCGGCGCTTACACCGTTACCTGCAACGGCAGGAAGATCACGTTCATCGATACTCCCGGTCACGAGGCGTTCACCGCCATGC
>DGHD01000029.1:58579-84213 GCA_002392505.1 Christensenella sp. UBA3857
TTCACCGCCATGCGTGCCCGCGGCGCGCAGGTCACGGACGTCGTTATCCTCGTCGTAGCGGGGGACGACGGCATAATGCCCCAGACCGTCGAAGCGATCAATCACTCCAAGGCGGCGGGCGTTCCCATTATCGTCGCCATTAACAAGATGGATAAGCCCGAGGCGAATCCCGACCGCGTGCTCCAGCAGCTGACCGAGCACGGTCTCCTGTGCGAGGCATGGGGCGGCGACACCATCACCGTGCCCGTTTCCGCAAGGACGAAGATGGGTCTCAACACCCTGCTCGAAATGGTGCTTCTCCAGGCGGACGTTCTGGAGCTTCGCGCCAATCCCGACCGCAAGGCGAAGGGCACTATCATAGAGGCGCAGCTCGATAAGGGACGCGGTCCCGTCGCCACGGTGCTCGTGCAGAACGGCACGCTGCACATCGGCGATCCCATCGTCGCAGGCGTCGCGTTCGGTAAGGTCCGCGCCATGATGGACGATAAGGGCAGACGCGTCAAGGAGGCAGGTCCCTCCACCGCCGTCGAGGTGCTCGGCTTCAACGAAGTCCCCTCCGCAGGCGACGAAATGATAGTCGCCGATATGGATAAGCTCTCGAAGCTCGTCGCGGAGGAGCGCCGCAACAAGATCAGGGCGGAGCAGATGAAGAAGCTCTCCAAGGTCTCGCTCGAGGATCTCTATTCCCATATCGCCGAAGGCGAGGTCAAGGATCTCAATATCGTCATCAAGGCGGACGTCGACGGCTCCGTCGAGGCGGTCAAGCAGGCGCTCGAGAAGCTCTCCAATGAGGAAGTGCGCGTCAAGTGCATCCACGGCGCCGTCGGCGCTATCACCGCTTCGGACGTCATGTTCGCATCTGCGTCGAACGCCATCGTCATCGGCTTCAACGTGCGTCCCGATTCCGGCGCGAAGGCGCTCTCCGAGCAGGAGAAGGTCGATATCCGCACCTACCGCGTCATCTATCAGGCGATAGAGGACGTCGAAAACGCCATGAAGGGTCTCTTCAAGCCCGTATATCAGGAGGTCACTCTCGGCACAATAAGCGTCAGGAACACCTTCAAGGTCCCCGGCGTCGGCATCATCGCAGGCGCCTACGTTTCCGAGGGCAAGGTGCAGAGGAACGCGCAGGTCCGCGTCGTAAGGGACGGCATCGTTATCCACGAGGGCAAGATATCCTCTCTGCGCCGCTTCAAGGACGACGTCAAGGAAGTCGCCCAGGGCTACGAGTGCGGTATCGGCATAGAGAACTTCAACGATATCCATGAGGGCGACGTCATTGAGGCGTTCGTCATGGAAGAGGTAAAACGATAATCGGTATTCCGAAAAAGGTAAAAAATGGCATTCAAAAGATTTGACAGGATAAATGAGGAGATCAGGAAGGCGCTTTCCGATATCATTCGCGATATGAAGGATCCGCGCATTTCGCCGCTCACCACGGTCATGCGCGCCGAAGCCACGAACGATCTCAAGCTCTGCAAGGTCATGATCTCCGTGTACGATAAGGACGACGAGGTCCGCCGTGAGACCGTGGCGCAGCTCAACCGCGCAGAGGGCTTCATCGCAAGGGAGGTCGGCAGGAGGATCGACATCCGCCACATCCCCACGTTCGAGTTCAGGCTGGACGATTCAATCGAGTATTCGGTCAGGATCTCCGAGATACTGAACAAGCTCGACGCCGAGCGAAAGGAAAACGGCAAAGATGATCAGTGACTTAAAGGCGCAAAAATCAATAATAGAGGGCATCGAGAAGTATGATTCCTTCAGCATACTGACACACGTATCGCCCGACGGGGATACGCTCGGTTCGGCGCTTGCCATGTACATTCTCCTTGCCGAGATGGGCAAAAAGGCGGAGGTCATCTGCGAGGAGCCCGTGCCTCATATCTACGGCTATCTCCCCAATGCGGACAAGGTCGTGCTTCCGGAGAACGCCGTTGGCTATCCCTGCGTCATTTCCTGCGACTGCGCGGATATGCAGCGCTTCAAAAAGGCGGAGCATATCTTCCGCGCGGCGGAATACACGATGGCGATAGACCATCATTTCACCAACAAGGGCTATGCGGACGCGAACCTCATCTGCGGGGACGCTTCCGCCGCCTGCGAGGTGGTCTATGAGCTGTTTTGCGCCATGGACAAGCCGATCGGACATGACGCCGCGGTATGCCTCTATACCGGCATCGTCACCGATACGGGCAATCTCACTTACTCGAACACCACTCCCGACGCCATACGCATGGTCGCGCAGATGCTCGAGGACGGTCTCAATATCACCGAGATCAACCGCAACATTTACAGGACGGTCCCCTTCTCCAAAACGAGGCTGCAGGGGCACGTGCTCTCCAATATGCGGCTTGAGTGCGGCGGCAGGATAGGTATTGCCAAGCTCACCGTCGCCGAGATGGATATGTACGGCGCCACGAACGAGGACTGCGAAGGCATCGTCGACAGCGTACGCGACGTTGAGAGCGTCCGCATCGCGATATTCATCAGGGAAGGGCGCGACGGCACTTTCAAGGTGAGTCTGCGTTCCAAGGAATGCGCCGACGTCGGCAGGATCGCCGGCAAATACGGCGGAGGCGGTCACGCGGGCGCTGCGGGCTTTACCTCGCACGAGTCGCTTTCCACCACCATCGCGAACGTGCTGCATGATGCGGCGGAAGTGTTGGGCGAATGATAAAGGCTGAAGGTGTTATATGTGTTTTGAAGCCTCCGGGGATGAGCTCCTCGGACGCTGTTACGGACGTCAGGCGGGTCTTTGATGAAAAACGCGTCGGGCATACGGGGACGCTCGATCCCGCGGCTGCGGGAGTGCTCCCCATTTGCATCGGCAGAGCGACCCGTCTGTTTGATTTTTTGGTAGACAAGCAAAAGGAATACATTGCCGAGCTCGTTTTCGGCGCCGCCACCGATACGGAGGACGCGACCGGCTCGGTCACAGCCGTGTCGGACAGGATCGTCACGGAGGAGGAGCTCGTAAATGCGCTCCCCGGTTTTATAGGCGAGATCGAGCAGACCCCGCCCGTTTATTCCGCGCTCAACGTGAACGGCGAAAAGCTGTATAAGCTCGCCCGCCGCGGCGAGCTTACCGAGGCGCCCGAGATAAAGAAGCGCCGCATCAGCGTCTATGAGCTCGAGCTCATCAGGAAGACGGGGGAGGGGCGGTTCCTTATAAGGATCGTCTGCTCCAAGGGCACGTACATCCGCACGCTTTGCAAAAACATAGGCGACGCGGTCGGCTGTCCGGCGTATATGGGCTTTCTTTTGAGGACGCGCTCCGGCGCGTTCACGCTCGAGGACGCGTATTCGATAGCCGAGCTCGGCGAAATGAAGGAAAACGGCACGCTCGATACGGCGGTAATACCCATGGACAGGGCGGTGAGCCATGTGAAAAGGCTCGATATCTCCGGCATTTCAAAGAAGAACGAGCAGCTTCTCATCCACGGCGCGGCGATAAAATGCACCGAGGCGCCGCAGGATATCCCGCTCCGCGTGTATCTTCACGGGGAATTCCTCGGCATCGGCGAAGCGAGGAACGGCGAGCTTCGCATCACCGTCTGGCTCGGCGACGAGGCGCATCAGATAAAGGGCATGAAGCTTTCCGGCAGGGTCGGCAGCCACAATCATATCGGCACGAGGATCGGCTTCCCGACAGCGAATCTCGAGGGATACGACGTAAGGCAGCTCCCGCAGGAGGGCGTTTATGCGACCGTTGCGGAGCTTGACGGCAAAAAATACCCCGCCGTCACTTCGATAGGCAGGAATCCCACGGTCGGCGGGCGGAACGTGACCGTCGAAACGCATATGCTCGGCTTCGAGGGCGATTGCTACGGACGCCCCATGACGGTGGTATTCGTCAAAAAGCTCCGTCCCATGATCAAATTCGGCTCGGTAGAGGAGTTAAAAGAGCAGATCTCGCGCGATAAGCGGGAGGCGGAAGCCCTGCTCTCCTCGTCAAAATATACCGAATAATCTTGATTTTTGCTCTTTACACGGTCTTTCGGCTGTGTTATAATACATTGTCTATGTTTGTGGCATAGGCGATCTGCCCGCTTCGTTTGGCGATTACTCCGGCGCTTTACGCAGCCCGCAGGGATACTAAATTTTTTGGAGGATAAAAATGGATAAGGAACGCAAGAACGAGATCATCACCACCCATGCGCTGCATGAGGGTGACACCGGCTCTCCCGAGGTACAGATCGCTCTCCTCACTGAGCGCATCAATCACCTCACCGCTCATCTTCAGGAGCACAAGAAGGACAATCATTCCCGCCGCGGCCTTTTGAAGATGGTCGGTAAGAGGCGTGGCCTTCTCAACTATCTGAAGTCCACCGATATCGAGCGTTACAGGGCTATCATCGCTGCTCTTAACATCAGGAAATAAGCGAATATTCAGCGAAAAAGGAAAGTGGGCGGGAGTACCCACTTTCTTTTGAAGAGGGACTTATCCGAAAATACTCCCTTTAATCGTTTACACTAAAAGTATCATATAAAGGAGCATTAGGAAAATGCAGAGAACATTCGAAATGGAGCTTGCGGGACGCATAGTCACCGTCGTGACCGGCAAATATGCCGAGCAGGCGGGCGGTTCCGTAATGATCTCCTGCGGCGGCACGGCGCTTCTGGTCTGCGCCACCGTTGCAAAGCAGCCCCGCGAAGGCGCCGATTTTCTCCCTTTGAGCTGTGACTATGAGGAGAAAATGTACGCGGCGGGCAAGATCCCCGGCGGGTTCATCAAGCGCGAGGGACGTCCCTCCGAAAAGGCAGTGCTCACCAGCCGCCTTATCGACCGTCCGCTTCGTCCGCTCTTCCCCAAGGGCTTTTATAACGACGTTCAGGTAGTCGCTACCTGCATGTCCGTCGAGCAGGACATCCAGCCCGAGATACTGGCTATGATCGGTTCGTCCATCGCCCTTTCCATCTCGGAAGCCCCCTTCATGGGTCCTGTCGGCGCCGTCTCTGTCGGTCTTGTAGACGGCGAATACGTCATCAACCCCAATTCCGAGCAGCGTGAGAAGAGCCGTCTCGCCCTCACCGTCGCCGGCACGCGCGACGCGGTCATGATGGTCGAGGCGGGCGCGAACGAGGTCTCCGAGAAGGAGATGCTCGACGCGATACTCCTCGCTCACACCCATATCAAGAAGATCGTCGAGTTCATCGATACCATCCAGGCCGAGGTCGGCAAGGAGAAGATCGTTCCCGAGATCCACGTTCCCGATGAGGAGCTCAAGGCAAAGGTCATAGAGTATGCCCGCGAGAAGGTCGTTTGGCAGCTCGATACCTTCGACCGCAAGGAGCGCGAGGCAAGGACCGCCGAAGTCACCGCCGACGTCAAGGAGCATTTCGCTGAGGAATACCCCGATTCCGCCGCCGATATCGACGCCATCCTCTATAACCTCATGAAGGAGATCTTGCGCGACAAGATCATCAACAAGGGCATCCGTCCCGATGGGCGAGCCATGACCGAAGTCCGCCCCATCTGGTGCGAGACCGGCATACTGCCCCGCACCCACGGTTCCGCCGTGTTCACCCGCGGTCAGACCCAGGTCATGACGATGACCACCCTCGGCACCCTTGGCGACGGGCAGACGCTCGACGGCATCGGCGAGGAGGATTTCAAACGCTACATCCATCATTACAATATGCCCCCCTACTCCGTGGGCGAGGTAAAGCGTCTCGGCTCTCCCGGCAGGCGTGAGATCGGGCACGGCGCTCTTGCGGAGCGCGCGCTCCTTCCCATGATCCCCTCCGAGGATGAGTTCCCCTATGCGATCCGACTCGTATCCGAGGTAGTGTCCTCCAACGGCTCCACCAGCCAGGCCTCCATCTGCGCCTCCACCATGAGCCTTATGGACGCGGGCGTTCCCATAAAGAAGCCCGTCGCCGGCGTTGCAATGGGTCTTATCAAGGACGATACCACCGGCAACATCGCCATCATGACCGATATCCAGGGTCTTGAGGACTTCATGGGCGATATGGATTTCAAGGTCGCCGGTACGAAGGACGGCATCACCGCCATCCAGATGGATATCAAGATAAAGGGCATCAACGAGGAGATCCTTACGAGGGCGCTCGAGCAGGCCCGCCAGGGCAGGCTGTTCATACTCGGCAAGATGCTCGAGTGCATCGCCGAGCCCAGGAAAGAGCTCTCTCCCTACGCTCCCAGGATCCTGCGCTTCACCATCGATCCCGATAAGATCCGCGAGGTCATCGGTTCCGGCGGAAAGACCATCAACGGCATCATCGCAAGGACCGGCGTCAAGATCGATATCGAGGATGACGGCCGCGTATTCATCGCCTCCACCGATGCGAAGGCAGCCGCGGAAGCGAAGAGCATCATCGATTCCATCGTCAAGGACATCGAGGTCGGCGACGTCATGCTCGGCAAGGTCGTCAACATTCTGCCCATCGGCGCTCAGGTCGAGCTCAAGCCCGGCAAGAAGGGACTCGTCCACATCTCCAAGCTCTCCAACCATCGCGTCGAGAAGGTCGAGGACGTCGTTTCCATCGGCGACGAGATACTCGTCCGCGTTATAGAGATCAAGCCCGACGGCAAGATCGACCTTACGAGGAAGGGCCTCATCCCCGCAGACAAATAAAATGAGCATACGGCAGCGGAAAAAAAGTCCGCCGCCGTATTTTTTTATAGTGACAAAACGACAGGAATGTGTTACAATATATCAAATACCTGAAGGGAGAAGATAAATATGAAATTCAAACGTGTATTAAGCATCGCGATCGCCGTTTTGATGGCGCTTGCCGTCATTCCCGCGGCTGCGCTTGCGGGCGGTATCATCGACGCGCAGGCGGAGAACGCAAAGCTCGCTCTGCTTGACGCGGTATGGGCGGATCTTGAAGCGGTGGAGAACGAGCTCCTCGCTGCAAAAGCCGCAAAGACGGACGTCGTTATGGCGGTCTATAACGCCGCGCTCAACGACGTACGCGTTGACAAGGACAGCTTCGGCGATCTGAGCGCCAACGGTTTCTTCTTCAAGGTGGACGGCATGTGCTGCGCATACGATTACAGGGCGCGCAATTCGGAGCACCGTTCCGCTGTGGATGCGAAACTGCTTAAGACCGTTTCCGCCGCTGCCGAAAGGATAGCGAGTACAAAGAACAACACCGGAAGCATGAACGTGCTGCTCGTCGGACCTCATTACAGCGAAGATCTTTCGGATCCCGGCTATTATGATGAAAGCTTCACCGATCAGTACATCAACGAGATCAACTCCATCGGCGCCGCCACCGGCGGTCAGGTAACGATCCTCGGCGGTCATAACGCCACCGGTCCCGCGATCGCCGCCGCATATCCCAGCGCCGGAGTCGTGATCTACGATTCCCACGGCGGAGCCATGAACGGGACTTCCTATCTCTGCCTTACCACCAAAACGGGCGTCACCACCACGGATTTCAACAACGGATGGGCTTATAACGCGGGTTCCGCCGCTTATATCGACGGCCGCTATATCCAGAATCACATCACCGGCACTCTGCCCAACACCATCGTTTGGATGGCTATCTGCGAAGGTATGAAGACTGAGGGCCGCGGCACAACCGGTACGGCGCTTCTCGCTGCCGGCGCGGGCTGCGTATACGGCTATTCCCAGTCCGTCACGTTCGCGGGCGATTACGAGTATGAGACGACCTTCTGGAACGAGATGAAGGAAGGCGCCACCGTTAAGGATGCAGTCGCCTATATGAAGCAGGTCCACGGCATCCCCGATCCCTATGGCGACGCTTATCCCATCGTGATGAGCCCCGTCGATCCGTTCCCCTCGAATCCCGACGGAGCGCAGGAGGTCAACTGCGATCTTAAGATAATGCCCGACATCGAGCTTCAGAGCTGGAGCATGAACGGTTCGGTCGAAGTTTACCGCGGCTTCTCCGAGACGGTAACGTTTGACCGCATCCCCGAAAACGCCAATAACTATGAGCTCGAATGGTCCGTTGCAGACGCGTCTGTCGCCGAGATATTCGGCACGAAGAAGAGCGTCGTTATCACCGGCGTCGCCCTCGGCTCGACCACCGTTTCCGCGAACGTCATAAAGAACGGCCAGCAGGTCGGCACCGTCTCCTGCGAGGTCACGGTTCTCGAACCTCCGACGCTCAACGAGGCGACAAATATAGAGGGCGGCATGCTGAACTTTACCTCCACGACAACGAATTATCCGTGGAAGGTCGGTATAGTGGGCGGCGAATTCGTCGCAATGTCCGGCAATGCGCATGTGGGCAATTCCACCTCCACGATGCAGCTCGTCCTCAATATGCAGGCGGGGGAGAAGCTCAAGTTCAGGTGGCTCTGCTCCAGCGAGGAGGATTACGATTTCTTCTACTTCTACGTCAACAATTCCCAGAAGGCCGTTCTCGACGGTGAGACCAATTGGCAGAATTACGTCTTCACGGCGACGACCGCGGGCACTTACACCTTCCAGTGGAGATTCGAAAAGGATCCCTACATGGACGGCGTGACCGACGCGGGCTACGTCGATGACGTGGAGTATGTTAGGAATTACGTCCCCGGCATGGGCGACGTCGATCTTAACGGCTCGGTCGACGGCGCAGACGCGCTCCTTGCGCTGCGCTACGCTATGGGCATCATGACCGATCTTACTGCGGAGCAGCTCGCTCAGGGCGACGTCAACGGCGACGGCGCTGTTGACGGCACGGACGCGCTCATGATACTCCGTATGTCCATGGGCATCAACTGATCGTAAATTGTTTTAATACCCGGGACGGACGCGGCATGCCGCGTCCGTCCATTCTTTTTTTTGATTTTTTTATATAAAACTGATGACAAACCGCTCGGAATGTGATATAATATCCCAAATCCAAGAAAGGAATAAATGATTATGAGTATCAAAAGGTTCTTCTGCATCGTACTGTCCGCAATGATGGTACTTGCGATCATCCCCGCTGCTGCTCTTGCCAACGGTATCGATTACCAGATGACCGAGGCTGAGGGTATGAGGCGCTGGGATAACGTCTGGGCCGTTCTCGATCCCGTCGAGGCGGATATGATGGCTCAGGGCGCCACCCGTGCGGAGGTCACCTACGCCGTTTATCAGGCGGCGCTGAACTGCCCCCTCATCGATAAGGGCAGCATCACCGACCTCAGCGACAATGAGTTCACCTTCACCACCAACGGCATGCTCGGCGGCTACAACTACCGCGTAAGGAACTTCACCAAGGCTCCCGCGAGGCAGACCAATGCCGACATGAAGATCGAAAAGATCACCGAGACCAAGGGCTGCGGTTGGGCGCAGGCCGTCGACGTTCTTCTTGTCCAGCCCTACAGCGGATTCGATTCCAGCTTCACTCAGCAGTATAATACCGAGGCCGCTTCCATTGCCGCCACCACCGGCGGATCTGTGACCGAGCTCAAGGGCAACAACGCCACCGGTCCCGCTATCGCGGCTGCTTACGCCGGCAAGGGCGTCGTCATCTATGACTCCCACGGCAACTGCATCGATTCCAAGCAGACCTCCTATCTCGATCTGCACACCAACACCGGTCTTACCACCACCGACTTCAACAACGGTTGGGCTTATAACGGCGGTTCCTTCTACGGTATCGACGGTCGTTACATCCAGAACCATGCAGTGACCCCGCTCGCATGCCCCATCGTTTGGATGGCTATCTGCGAAGGCATGAAGACCGGCGGCCGCGGCACCACCGGTACGGCGCTTCTCGCTGCCGGCGCGGGCTGCGTTTACGGCTATTCCCAGTCCGTCACCTTCGCGGGCGACTATGCAATGGAAGGCACCTTCTGGACCGATATTAAGAACGGCTCCAACGTTGCCGATGCATTCGCTCATATGGTATCCGCACACTGCCCGAACGGCTATGATCCCTACGGCGATGCTTACCCCATCGTTATGAGTGCGGACGATCCCTTCCCCTCCAACCCTGATTCCCGTCAGCATCCCGTTTGCGACTGGACGCTCTTCCCCCAGGAGCCCGTTGCGCTTGAGGGTCATGCCCTTGCAGAGTCCTCTGTTCAGGTCTACCGCACCGCTACCATTGACGTTTCGTTCAATCCCGATCCCCTGAATGCCAACCAGTATGAGCTTACCTGGGGCACCGAGGATGCTTCCATTGCCACCGTTTCCGGCAACAACCGCAAGGTCGCCATTACCGGCGTTGCAGATGGCAATACCCGCATCTACTGCGACGTTATCGTTGACGGCGAGATCATCGGCAGGGATTACTGCGACGTTGAAGTTCTGCATTATCCCACCCTTGCCGAGGCGGCAAACGTTGAGGGCGGCACGCTTAACGTCGTTTCCGCAACCAGCAACTACCCCTGGGCGGTCACGTTCGATGGCGACAGGGTTGCGGTAAAGAGCGGCAACGCCGGCGTCAGCAGCAGTACTTCCACTCTCCGCGTCCAGATCCAGATGCAGGCGGGCGATAAGCTCAAGTTCGACTGGAAGGTCAGCTCCGAGTCGAACTACGATAAGCTCGGCTTATATGTAAACAACACCCTGAACGGCACCCTCATCAGCGGCACCGTCGATTGGGCTGCCAAGGAGTACACCGCCTCCAGCGCGGGCACCTACACCTTCGAGTGGAGGTTCACAAAGGACAACAGCGTCAACACCGGCGCTGACTGCGGTTACGTCGATAATATCGAGCTTGTCCGCAGCATCGCCCCCGGCACCGGCGACGTCGATCTTAACGGCTCCGTCGAAGGCACCGACGCGCTCCTTGCGCTGCGTTATTCCATGGGTATGGTAGAGCTCAATGAAGAGCAGCTCGCCGAAGGCGATGTCAATGGCGACGGCGTTGTAGACGGCACCGATGCTCTCATCATCCTCCGCCTGTCAATGGGCATCAACTAAAACATAAACGAACAGACCGAACGGCGCGGCTCATGTGAGCCGCGCCGGTTTTATATTAAATTGACTATTGCAAAACGCTTCGGTTTGATGTATAATAACGCTTGCCGTGGGGATGTAGCTCAGTTGGTCAGAGCGCTGTGTTCACATCGCAGAGGTCTTGGGTTCGAGCCCCAACATCCCTACCAAAAACAAATGGGACCTTTACGGTCCCATTTGTTTTTGATAATTGTTAGGGCTCGAAGGGGTTCGCAGCCGGTTCCCGAAGGGAATTTCGAGCATCCGGTGGATGGTCGAAAAGGCGAAGAACGGGCGGCCTTGAGAGCGAAGCGAACAGTCCGCCCCGGGATCGACGGCAAAGCCGGGAAAAGGGCCGAGGTGGAGCGTTCCTGATAAGGAAGCTTTCGTGGTATTGATTGCACAGTAAAGGCAAAGTCCATAGAATACTGGCATAAAGGAATGAGCATCGGAGTCGATCCTCCGGTGCTCAATTCATTTCAAGCTTGTTGCTCCTGTATGTTCTGTCCGTATTTTTGCTGAACCATCCGATAACCGCCGGCACCGCCGTTGTGAAGAAGCCCATGAACGCGGGCGCGGTCAATCGCGGACCTATAACGGCATGCGGAGGTCATCATGCCAAATATATTTTTACGGAGGCTGTTCGTTTTCGTCTTTTTCGTCATATTAAAGTGAGCGGCGGTTGATCCTGTGCGGATTTGAACGCCTGCGGCGGTTATGATATGATACTTCAAAAAGGCGCTTTTTTCGCCAAATGGAGCGAGTATTGAAGGAAGGATCCAAAACCCTGAACGAGATCGCCGAGAGGGAGTACGGCGCGCTGTATAAATACTGCCTCAAAAGGAGCGGTGGGGATGAGCAGTTGGCAGGTGAATGCACTGCCGAAGCTTTCCTGCGCGCTGAAAAGCTCGGAGATCCGCCGGAGCATCCGAATATTGCTGGATGGCTCAGGCGCACGGCAGGTAACGTGATCCATGAAAAGCTGCGGGAACGAAAGGAATACGCAAAAAGGAACGTATCGTTAGAAGACCTTGCGGAGCGCGGCGAGGCGCCGTTCTTCGGCAGGGAAAGGGTCTTCATTGCCGAGCTGTTCGAGTCTGAAAACGACTTGGACGATGAGGATATAGTCCGCATCAAGGAAGAGATATTGGGCGAGCTTCCGCCGGGCGACCGGGAACTCATAGAGCTCTTCTTTGAGCAAAAGCTTTCTCTCGGTGAGATCGCGGAACGCCTCGGGCGGTCGAAGGACGCCGTTAGAGTAAAGCTTTCGAGGCTTACCGACAAGGTCACGGAAATGGTAAGACGTTATTTCGAGAAGGAATGAAAGGAGGAGACCGTATGCGAATTCCTGATGCCGCATCCCGAAGCGAATACAAGCAATATGTCCGAAGCTTGAAAAGCATTATTGCGGGAGAGAATAAAAAGCCGGAACCTTGCCGCGATGAAGAGCTGATAAAGGAATGCGGAGAAACAATAAGCTATTGCGAGCAAAGACTTTTTGAAACAAGCTCCCGCGCAAAAGGATCGCGCATGGGTAAGCCGGTCAAGATCGCGCTTATCGCCGCGATCGTCGCCGTGCTGCTGACCGCGAGCATCGTTTCGCTTGCCTCAGGCCGACCGCTTCTGTTTGATTCCCTGTATTGGGATGTTGAGCGTTTGACGGCGAATGATGACGGATCCCCCCGGTTTACCGAGACCATCCCACGCAAATCGGGCGAAAGGCATGAGTTCAAATCGGAGGAGGAGCTCAAAGCCTTTTTCGGGGACGATCTGCTCCTTCCCGGCTTCCTTAACGGTGTTTATTTCGTCTCCGCCACGTCCGAGGGCGACAAGGACAGCGCATATATAAAATGCGAATACCGCGTGAACAAAAAGCCCATGCTGCTTGCGATAGACCGCATCTCGAACGTGCCGGAGGGCGTAGTCGTCACCGAAAACCGCGTCCTTACAGATGACGAATACGCCATGGCGTACCGCTTCGGGATCATAGTCGGCGAAGGCTCCGAATGCAGCTACGCGAGATTCGACAGCGGGTTCACGAGCTATCTGTTCGTCGGTGAACAGGGCGCCGATATAATCGAAGATATAGCAATCAAAACGAAATGGAGCGAAAAATGAAAAGAAGGATAGTTTGTGCCATCTGCATATTGGCTTTTCTCCTCTGCGGCTGTGTGCCCACTCCGGAGGAGGAGTACGTTGTTAATAAGGGCGACGACAAGGCGGGCGAGGCGATCGAAGCAACAGCCGCGCCGTCGGAGGCCGTAATTCAGCCTGTTTTCCCCGAACATTGGGAGGATGATATCAAGACGGATAAAGGCGAGCTGGTGATCGACGCCGATATCATCACCGCGGGGCAGGAGAAATACCCTGTGCATCTTGTGGGCAGGCATAAGTTTTCATCAGAGGAGATGGCACGTGCCGCTAACGCGTTCTTCACCGAAATGACGGGGTATCAGAAAGGTTACGGATTCACCGCCGAGGACTGCGAAAGAGCGCTCAAGGTTGTCGCGGGCTCCGATCTTCCCGATGAATCGAAAAAAGTCCAGATGGACTGGCTTGAAGACCTGCTTTTGGGCGCCGTGGTAAGGGATGAGGGATATACAGACGCCGATTCCTTTACGGAGGAGAGCTTCGGAGGCGATTCGCGATTCGATTACGTTATCCGTCAAAGCGGCGGACTGACGGGCCAGATCGCTTTCACCGGATCGGAGCTTGCAATGAGTCGCTGTATGTACTCGAACCCTCAGTTGAAAACCGAGGTCGAAAGATGGGGAGGCATGTATGAGGGCGAAAAGAACGCCGTCGTCATCGCGGCTATTCCTCTTGAACAAGCAATGGCAAAAGCCGAAGAGTTCCTTAAAGAGATCGGCGCCGAAGGCTTTGTGTACGTAGAAAGCGAACAAGCGCGCCTCTTAAACAGCAGTACGCTTGAATTGATAAGCACCGGGTGGGAAATTAAGGTCACACGATCCTTCGGATATGCTGCGGCGAACTCATTCCAGCGCGACGCGACAAAAGATCGCATAGGCAAGGTCGCGGGCGATAACGATTACAGCTATGCATGGCGGTGCGAATGGATAAATATCTACGTTTCGGAAAACGGAGTCGAATTCTTTGATTGGCACGATCCTTTGGAGGACAAGGGTACTGCCAATGAAAACGTGCAGCTCATGGATTTCGATGAGCTCACCAAGATAATAAAAAGGTACTTTACCGCAAATCTCAGCGATCCGGATTTTTGGTCTCCTTTATATTTCCGCATTGAGGAAATGACGCTGACGGTTCTGCCCTCGGGCAAAAAGGATTCCGGCGACGCCTATATGATGCCCGCATGGGTGTGCAGGATCGGCTTGTATCACTCCGCGGAAGACGACGGATATTCGGCGTTTTACTTCCCGGGCGAGCAGAATTTGGCAGACTGGTCTACTGTCGCCTTCAACGCGATAGACGGCACGCGGGTAGTCGTGCCTCAGTCATGATACGATGAGGGCCGTCATTTCGGAGTTAAGACGCGCCGTGACCGGGCGGCCGTTCGTGCTCGCTTCTCTGGGCACGGCCGTCTGTGTATTTGTCGGCGCGTTTTCGGACGTGTTCGCGGTATTCACCGTAGGCGGCGATATGTTCGGCGCGCATAGGGTGATCCTTCTGAACGCACTGAAAAGCAATGTGATGCTCCTTGCCGTGCCGATACTTGCCGCGATCCCCTTTTCCTCATCCTTTGCGGAGGATAAAAGATCGGGCTTCCTCAAGCAGTATCTGACACGAACTGATACGGACTCCTACCTGTGGGGCAAGGGGGCAGCTTCCATGCTGTCCGGCGGGCTTGCAATTGTGATTGGGATATTTGCGGCCTTTTTCGTGCTGTTCCTTGTGCTCTCGCCCGTCGAATACTTCGGGCAAAGGGCGGTCGTGTCGCTCATGCCCAAGGTGCTGAAATACAGCATCCTCTTCTTCCTTTGCGGCTGCCTGTGGGCGGGCGTCGGGCTCATAGCCTCCGCGCTCTTTAATAACGTGTATTTGGCATATGCCGCCCCGTTCATATCCTGTTATCTGCTCATCATCCTTCAGGAAAGATATCTGCGCGGCGAATTCATGGTAAATCCCCGGAATTGGCTGACGCTTGCGGGCGATTGGCCGCTTGAAGGATGGAGCGCGCATATCCTGTTATTCGCTCTGTGTCTTGCTTGCCTGCCGATATTCTTTCTCGTCGCTTCGGGACGGCTGCGGGAAAGAGACCGAGATACCGTCTTTTCAAATCGCAAGTCCAAGGAAAAACGCATTGCCGCCCGGATCGCAAAGAGCGAGCGGAGAAGGGCAAAGCGCACCCATAAACCGAGCGAAGCAGGACAGGCGCTTTCCGTCGCCGCTTATAATTTTAAGATGTGGCGAGGCAATGCGAGGATCCCGCTGACTTTTGCGCTCGCGTTCATACTCTGCTTCATGCTCTCCGATAAGGCGGCTTCTTTCGCATTTTCGGCGGGGACCGCCATGCAGGCGTTTGAACCGTTCATCTGGACCTTCGGCGATGCGGGCTCGATACTGCTCATGTCACTGCTGCTCATACTGTTGTTTGCGGATATGCCGTATCTCGACCCCGGCGCACCGTACTATATAGTCAGGATGAAGCGCCGTACCTGGGGCTTGGGTCAGCTTATCTACACTATTGCCGCAACGGTATTGTTCATGCTGTTCGTGTTCGCTGTCACGACTCTGATGTGCGTAAAGAAAAGCTTCATAGGCAATATGTGGTCGGAAACGGCGGCGATACTCGGATATTCCGGCGCAGGCGAGAAAATAGTGCTGCCCGTGCTTTTGAGAACGCTTGAAATGAGCCGCCCGTATAAATGCGCCTTGGCGGTATTCCTGCTTATGCTCATGTACTCGCTCGTGCTCTCGCTCGTGATGCTGCTGGCTAAAGTGCGGCGCGGAAAGGCCGCCGGGATCGTCGCCGCGTTCGCGCTCTCGCTCTGGGGCTTCCTGCTCGATCCGCAGCTTATAAAGCAGGTACTCGGGTTTTCGGACGAGCAGATGTACAAGGCCAACGTCGCCGCCGGCTGGCTTTCGCCCCTCAATCACGCGACCTACCACATGCACAGCTTCGGTTACGATAACCTTCCGAAGCTTTGGCAGACTTATCTGATCTTCGGCTTGGCTTCGATCCTGCTTATGCTGCTCATTTTGCGGGCGATGCGGCGGTTCAATTTCGATTTCACAGGCACGGAAAATGAATAAGGAGACAGCATGAACACAAAAACGGAAAACGCGATAGAGCTGCACGGCCTCGTCAAAAGGTTCGGGCAGGATACGGTATTAAAAGGGATCGACCGCGATTTCGAGCGCGGGAAGATACATGGCGTAGTCGGGAACAACGGCTCGGGCAAAACCGTGATGTTCAAATGCATCTGCGGTTTCCTTCAGCCGACGGAAGGATTCGTGCTCGTCGACGGCAAGCGCATAGGCCGCGACGCGGATTTCCCCGAAGATCTCGGCCTTATCATCGAAACGCCGGGGTTCCTGCCCCATCTTTCAGGTATAAGGAACCTTGAGATACTGGCGTCGCTCAAAAGAAAGATCACGCTGCGACAGGCAGCCGACGCCATGCGCCGGGTCGGACTCGACCCGTTAAGCTCCAAGCCCGTGGGCAAATACTCGCTCGGCATGCGCCAACGCCTCGGCATAGCGCAGGCGATAATGGAGGAGCCTTCCCTTCTAATACTCGACGAGCCGATGAACGGCCTCGATAAAAACGGCGTCGCCGAGATGCGCGAGCTGTTCAGGTCGCTTGCGGGCGGCGGCAGGACGATACTGCTTGCATCGCACAACGCCGCCGATATAGAAACGCTCTGCGACACCGTCTGCGAGATGGACGCGGGGGTCATGACATTACTTTGAGGAAGATATAATGAAAAGGTTATTAACATTACTTGTCGCGCTGTTGGTGTTCGCTCTGCCGATCTCGGGTCTTGCCTCGGGAGAGGAGGCAAAGCGCCCTCGGCTCATTATCGAGAGCGGCACGGTCGCTCCCGAAGCCGTTTCGGGCGGTGAGGAGATCGAGCTTACCGTCGTCATCAAGAACATAGGTAAGGCCGACGCTCATTATCTGACTGTGAAGGCTTATTGCGAAAGCGAGTTTTTCACCCTCGCGTCGGACCTGAACGGGGAGTTTGTGCAGAAGCTTTCATCGGGCAAGACCCGCGAATTCACATTCTCGTTCCGCGTGGATCCTCGCGCCGTCAGCGGCGAATACCTCCTGCACTTCGAAGCCGTTTACGAGGATGGGAGCGGTATGGAATATGCCTGCGAGGCGGTCTTCCGCGCGGCGATCGTTCAGCCGGTCGAGATCAGCATGGATCCCGTGGAGCTGCCCGCGTTCGTGCAGAGCGGGAGCTCATTTACTCAGCTCATCAGCGTCTATAACCCATCGTGCGCGGCGGCGTATAACGTCCATGCCGCCATCAACGTTGATGGTCTGGTATGCGCTTCCGTCTTCTTTCCGGAGCTCGCTCCGGGGGAGCAGGCGGTAAAGGAGCTAAACGTGTTCGTTATTACGCTTTCGGGCGGCTATGGGCCGACGGGAGGCGAGCTCGTCCTTACATATGAGGATGAAAGAGGTGAGATCAAGACGGTCACAACGCCCGTCAGCTGCACTATCACAGAGCCGGAAACGACCACCGACGAGGACGGGGAGCGAATCGCCCAGGAGCAGAAAAAGCAGCAAACGCTCTCCAAATGGTGGATCTCCGTTCTCGCCGCCGTTGCCGTCATCGCCATACTCTGCTCGATAATCGTCGTCGGTAAGCTGGCAAGACTGGCGAAGATGAAATAGTGGCAATAGAACAGTTAATCAGAGGAAGAATAATTATTGTTCGAAAAGAGTAAGACTCACAAGAGGAACGAAAAACTGATCTTCGGCTTTTCCTCAAAATCGTTAGAGAGCGAACGGATATCCAGGAACTTACTCCCGAGCTTGAGAATACGCTAGTCCGCAGGATCGAGATACATGAACCGCAGATGATCGACGGGCAGCGAACTGTCGGAGTAGATATCTACTTCACCGGAATTGGAATGTTCTCAGTGCCCGATTTGGAAGAGCTGTCTGCTTTGATCGCCGAATTATCCAAGCATTCAGCATGAAAAACGGTGCAGGCTTGAAAGCCTGCACCAACTCAAAAAAGCATCCTTATTCGGAACGCACCGTGCGGCGCTTTTCAGTACCCCGGTGATTTGAATGAAATGACTCAGAGCCTATGGGAGAAGTGCGGCGCACTCTCTCTTCCCTCCAACCCTCCTCCAAAAACAACTCGACCGCCGAATCATCGGCGGTCGATCCGCTTATTTGCGTTATCCTAACAGATCTATCTTCTTTCCGCCCTCTTCGAGCTTCTTCCAGTCGCCGGAAGAGAGGAGGATATAGAAGCCCTTTGCGTCCGAAATGATGTCATAGGTCGAAACGCCCTCGAATACGAAGGTCTTCTTGATGTTCCCGCCCTTGTTGAGATACACGCCGCCGTTGGTCCTGAACATGGCTTCCTTGCCGTTCGGCAGGATCTCAAACTCCTCGACGCCGTTTGCGATAAGCGTTTCAGCGCCCTTGTAAACGTGCTTGAGCGCGCCGGAACCGTCGAGATACCAGACCGTCTTGCCGTCCGCAGAGACCTTGAATTCGACGCATCCGGAAGCGATGCTGTCGGCAGATTCGGATTTGCGGTTCCTGGAGAAGAGGTTGCCGTCAGCGTTATAGAGCACGGTATTGTATTTGTCGTTCGCAGCTGCCGTGCAGGGCTTTGCGTCAAGCATAACGGCGCCCGCCTTCTTGACGTATTTCACGAGCGCGCCGCCGTCGAAAATGACGCCGTTAAAGCTCCTGAACGGGCAGGTGACGACGTTATAGCTCCACATGAGATCGCCGCCCGCAAGTTCGCTCTCGGCGGTGCTGGACGAAACGTTTGCCGAGACGGGCAGCACCGGAGCGACGACCGTGTTGGAATTATAAAGCTCAACGGGCTCCTTGCCCTTTACCGTGAGCATGGTAATAACGATGCCTTCGCCGGCTTCGGTGGAGAACACCACCTCGTCATGCGCGGAATTGACGTACAGCGTTTCGCCGATGTTGCTCCTGATAAACGCCGTCTTGCCCTTCTTCGATACGGAATAGAGCGCGTTTTCGCTTATGGAGTATGCATAGATGAACTTTGCGCCGTTGGCTGCAGCGACAGGCGTCATGTTCTCGGCGATCGGCTTTACGTTACCCTTATTGTAGAGGTACAGATTCGTATCGCCCGGCTTGTTGAAAATGACCGTTTCACCGTCGGGAGAGACTGCGAAACCGGGGCGCACTTTCTCATTTGTGATGCTTATGGGAGCAATGCCCGCCTTCGAGCAGTCGGCTGACCACAGCATTCCGGAACGGTCAAGATAGACTATGTGCTTGCCGTCGGAAGAAACGGTAAACGTCGTAACGTCCTTCGCAAGCATGGCGTTTTCGCCCTTGAAGCAGTTGTAGAGAGAGCCGTTCTCGCAAAGCATGCCCGCGCGCGAGCCGTCGAGCGAAGCCTCCGCAAGCGCGATCCGGGTAGTCTCGGGAACGATCGGTTCGCCGCCGTAGACGACGCCGGTGCCGTTTACCGTGTAGGCGTTTTTGCCGGGGAGGGTGATGTTGCCGGGGCGGGTGAGCACGAATATGGCTATCGCGAGAGCGAGCACCGCCATGATCACGGCAATGGCGATAATAAGACCCTTCTTGGAGCCGGTGTTGGTTCCCTCGGGGACCTTCTTGCCGTCGTGATCGAGTACCGTGATCCTGTCGGCGGGAACGTCTTCGCTGACGGAGGGGTCGGTCGGAAGTCCGATCCCGCAGCGCTTGCAAACGACTGCTCCGGGCTTGTTGTTTTTACCGCAGTAGGTGCATTTCATTTGTGATACCAAAATCCTTTCCCGGCATAAAATGCCGATCCTGTTCGTTTATTCGCCGTCCTGAGACTTCTCGCGGCTTTTTTCGGTCTCGCTCATGACCTCGAGAATAAGAGCCATGATCTGTTCCACCTTCAAAACCTTGCCGGCGGAAACGAGCCTTCCATCGATGATGAGGGAGGGGGTGCTCATGACGCCGAGCTTCGCTATGCCCGCGAAATCCGAAACGCACTCAAGCTCCTCCTCGGGAAGCCCGAGAAGCCTTACCGCCTCCTTCGTGTTCTCACGCATAGCTCTGCAGTGGGAGCAGCCCGTCGCGCAGATCTTGATCCTTGCGCCGCCGACCGCTTCAGGCAGGAGCGGACGCTCCTTTGCGCGGCGTTTCTGTTTCATTTCCATTATTTTTATGATCGCCATTTTTCAGCCTTTCTCACGCGATAAGCTGCATAAGCGCCGCCGCGTGTTCATGCTCGTGCCCGAGGACGCCTTCGCTGAAAGCCTCCCAAAGGAGCCACAGGGCAACGAGGAGTATTGCGATACCGAGCAGAATCTTTATGATCCTGCCGATCTTTTCGTATTTGGGACTGTCCGAGATGCGCTGCACGAGCCCGGTCGACGTCCCCGCGACTACGGAGAGTATCGCGTGACCGAGCGAGAAGCACAGCAGCAGCACGAGCCCGAAGAGTATCTGACCGCGGTCGATGACGATGGCGAGCAGCGCAACGATGACCGGAGTCGCGCAGTGGGCGGCGAAGATACCCGCCGCAAGTCCCGCTGCGAACGCGCCCCAGCCGCCGTGAAGGCGCTTGCCGCTGAACACGGAGCCGGAGGGAATGAGCTTAATAACACCCCACATTTGGAGCGCCATGAGTATCAGCAGCACGGCGAGGATGAGATGCATCCAGAGCTCCGCCTTTTCGAGCAGCAGACCCGCCGCGGACGCGATTATACCGAGCGTTATAAACGTAATAGAAGAGCCGAACGCAAACAAAAGCGAGAGAAAAAACGCTTTTTTGCCCTTTGCCTCGCCGCCGCCGACGCATCCGACAACGAGCGGTACGGTGGATAATGAGCAGGGCATGAGAGAGGTAAGTATCCCTCCGACAAAGGCGAGCAGCGGAGCAAGCCACATATTGGAGCTCAGCGCTGCAGTCACTTTTTCAAGGACAGCTTCCATCATTGCCTCCGATCGCACAAAATCACATCTATCATAATAATACATCACGGCGCGAAATGCAACCGTTTTTTGGGTTTGCATTTCCCGGAGGCTGTGGTATAATCGTTTTCAGAAAGCGAACGAAAGGCGTTTTTCCGCATATGAACGGCACTTTTGACCAACTGCACGAGAATGAGCTGCCGCCCCTGAAAAAGCTTGAAGAGGCGGGCGTCGGCTTTATCAGGATCACACATCCCGCGGCTGACACGATGGAGCTTTGCCGGGGGATAGGGGAGGAGTACGGCGCGAAGCACCCCAAAAACCTGTTCCTCGCAAACAAGCACGGGACGGAGTTTTTCCTTCTCTTAATGGACGCCGAAAAGCCCTACCGCACGAGCATAGTCAGCAAAAAGCTCGGCTCGACGAGATTGAGCTTCGGCGGCTCCGAACAGCTTCACGACGTGCTGGGGCTCAGGCAGGGCTCCGTTTCGGTGCTCGGCATGGTGAACGAGTGCGCGCTCAACGCATATCGCGAGGGCAAGCTTCACGTCGCGATCGACAGGGAGGTGCTCGAGAGGGAGCTTATACTCGTCCATCCCAACGACAACAGGGCGTCGCTTGTTATTAAAACGTCGGAGCTCATGCGCTTTCTTGAAGGAATGGGGATAGTTCCGGTCATATTAGATATATAACGGGCTTGCATTTTTACTTAAAACGTTGTATAATATAAAAAGTGTTTACAAGGGGGTCTATGCATGGAGGAAACAAGGTGCAATTTCTTTACTTTCCTCAGCGGCAGCATGTACGCGGCGATCATCCATTTCGCCTGCGCCGCCGCTTTTTGGTGCAGCCCCGTATTCTTCATACTGCCGGTCGTCCTCTTCTTTATCGAGACCGACCCGCAGGGCAGGGTAGCCTGTATGCATACCGTGGTCATATCGCTGATCTATTCCGTTATAGCGGCGATCCCGATAGTGCTTTGGCTTATCCTCAAGGGCATCACCCATATGCACGGCATGCTCTTTATTATCGGATCGGTGCTGTTCATCGCCGTGATGCTCATCCTCGCATTCCTGCTCGTCGCCATTGAAGTCACCTGCGGTGTTAAAACGATGAGGGGCGAACGGGTGAGCGTGCCCGTCGTGACCGATATCGTTGCGGCGATAGCCAAAAAGATGTTCTGATAAGCGTATATGTCAAGTCGGGGGGTCATACCTCCCGGCTTTTTATATTGTGTGGAACGCCTTATTATGTTTGACTTTTAACACATGATATGGTACAATATTATTTGGTCGACTTTCGGCCGAAAACATGAAAGGAGCTTGCTCGATACCGAATGAAAAAAGCATTCTGCATAATCATTGCCGTTCTGCTTCTTGCCGGCTTTGCAGCCTGCAAAAAGCAAGACGAAGTTATAGATATCCCTTATCCTGCGGATGAGACCCCCGCCGCGCAGACGGATGAACCCGTTTCCACAGATCCTGCCGTGACGGACGAACCTACGCAGGAGCCTACTCAGCAGCCGGAAGTCACTCCCGGTCCCACGCCCCTTCCGCCGCTTCCCGCAGGTCAGGTGCTCTGGCTCAACACCATGCCGCTCGACCTTTACGGCGTTTCCGAAGCGGACGCCGAGGCATGGTTCAAGGACGCCGTATTCGTCGGCGATTCCATAATGCTCGGCTGGAAGAACTACAACAACAAGCATCTTGAATCGAACGCATCCTTCTTCGGACCCACGCACTTCCTTTGCGAAGGCAGCTACGGCGCAGGTCACGCGCTCGAGCCCGTTTCCGCCAACAGCCTGCATCCCCTCTATCAGGGTCAGCAGAGGCTCCTGTGGGAGTCGATTCAGCTGATGGGCGCGAAAAAGGTGTTCATCTGCTTCGGTCTGAACGACGTCGCCATCTACGGCGTCGAGGGCACGGCGAACAACTTCAAAACGCTTTGCGACAATATCAAGAATACCGTTCCCGATGCGAAGATCTACATCGTAAGCTCCATGTATCTGATGGACGATTCGCATCAGAAGAAGCTCACCAATGAGAATTTGAGGAGCCTTAACGGTCTTTTAAGGGAAATGTGCGATGAGAGGGGCTACGGCTTCGTCGATATAGCGAGCCATCTTGTCGGTCCCGACGGGTACCTGAAGCGCGAATACTGCTCCGATCCCGATTCGAACGCTCCCTGCCATCACACCTATGCCGCGTACGACATCTGGGCGCAGATACTCCGCTCCGTCGCCGCGCGCGATATCACCTACGGAAACTGATACCGTTCATACGAAAGGAATAAAAAATGAAGAAAATCGTATCTGTAATCACTCTTCTCGTTATCGCCTCCGCGCTCGTTATGAGCGCCGCCTGCGGTCCCAAGGACGTTCCCTCTGCCGAGATCCCCAGCGCGGGTCAGCTCTATAAGCTGGTCGCCGAGGCGGGCAAGCTCGAAGCCATGACCTCCGTCCCCGCGGGCGATTATCTTGACATCTACGGCATCGACGCCTCCAAGCTCGAGGAGAGCGCCTGGTATATGTCCGAAAATCCTTCCCTCAACGCGGACGAGGTAGCCATCTTCAAGCTTAGCGACGCTTCCTATAAGGATGCGCTCGTGCAGCTCCTCAACGACAGGATCGCCCGTCAGCTCCAGGTCGCCCAGACCTACAGCCCCGAAGAGGCGTCGAAGCTCGAAAAGGCGGAGGTCGTTTCCGCCGGCAATTACGTCTACTACTGCATCGGCGCCGAGAGCGACGCCATGATGAACGTTCTTAAGACCAACATCAAGTAATGATCTTTTCAAGCCTGCTGTTTTTAACAATATTCCTTGTTGCGGTACTGTTCTGCTATTACCTTATCCCGAACAGGCTCTACCGCAACATAGTTTTGTGCGTCTTCAGCCTCTTCTTCTATGCCTGGGGCGAGCCGGTCTGCGTCATCATAATGATCTTCTCGATCTTTATGAACTACATGGCGGGACTTATAATCGGCAGGTGCAGAAGCAGAGCGAAGTTGAACTGCGAACCGATACGTACCGATCTTATCCCCGTTTATAAACGGAGGATCGGGGTCAGTATTCTGCTGTCGATCATAACGTTTGGCGTCTACAAAATCTATTGGCAATATCTTCTGGTTAAAAACACGCGGTCTGTTCAAAAGGACGAATCAAAATGCACTGGCGAGATGCTGTGCCTGATTTTTGTTCCTTTCTATTCTTTGTATTGGTGGTTCACCAGAGGAAAGCTCGTTAAAGACAGGCTTGCCGATCACGGCATTTCCGCAAAGGGCAGCGAGATCGCTTATCTGATCCTCGGTATTATGGGGCTCGATATCGTTTCAATGGCGATCATGCAGAACGATTTCAACGGGCTTTCCACAGAGCCGTTCAGATCGATCGAGCGAGATCCCAATACAGGAGCCAAGGCGGCGCTCGTCGTCGCGGTCGTACTTAATCTTTTGATGCTCGGCGTGTTCAAATACACTCCGCTCATATTCGATACGCTTAAGGCGATCATCCCGCCGCTCCGCTCCGTCGCGACGCCCATTGCGAAGCAGGTGTTTTACAAGAGTCTTTCCGGCATAATACCTCAGCTTGCAAGCGTGAAGATCACTCCGGAGGGTATGCTGCCCATCGGCATATCGTTCTACACGTTCCAGGCGATGAGCTACGTTATCGACGTCTATCGCGGCGATACCGGCGTGCAGAAGAACCCGATGATATTCGGCACCTACGTCGCGCTGTTCCCGCAGCTTATCGCAGGTCCCATCGTCCGCTATAAGGATATAGAGGATCAGCTCTGGGGCAGGAGGGAGAGCATTGAGCAGTTCACCTCCGGCGTCAAGATGTTCATGATCGGTCTTGCGAAGAAGATACTCATCGCCAACCAGGTCGCGCTCCTGTGGAACGGCTTGAGGTCCGATCCCATGACGAACGGCGCCCTCGGCTCATGGGTGGGCATGGTCGCGTACTCGCTTCAGATCTATTTCGATTTTGCGGGTTATTCCGATATGGCGATAGGTCTCGGAAGGATGTTCGGGTTCGAGTTCCTCAAAAACTTCGATTATCCCTATATCTCCCAGTCGAACACCGAGTTCTGGCGCCGCTGGCATATCTCCCTCGGCACCTGGTTCCGCGAGTACGTTTATATCCCCCTCGGCGGCAACCGCAAGGGGATGAAGCGGCAGATATTCAACCTTGCCGTGGTGTGGGCTCTCACCGGTCTGTGGCACGGCGCAAGCTGGAACTTCGTACTGTGGGGCATTTGGCACGGCTTCTTTGTGGTCATTGAAAAGCTGTTCCTCGGCAAATGGCTCAAGAAATGGCCGCGCGTGCTGCGTCACGTGTATTCGCTGCTCGTGGCGGGTCTCGGCTGGATGCTGTTCGATTTCACGAATATGAAGGAGCTGTTCCGGTTCCTCGGCTCCATGTTCTCCTTCAAGGTCGGCGTCATATCGCATGACGCGCTGACGCTGACGCTGTCGTACCTGCCGCTCCTCATTGCGGCGATCGTCGCGTCGACGCCGCTTGCCGCCAACATCCGCAGGAAGTTCAACGGCAAAGCCTGGGCGGAATACGTCGATATCGTGCTGATACTCGTTGCGCTCGTGTTCTGCCTCGCATCCCTCGTCGCGAGCGGATATAACCCCTTCATCTATTTCAGGTTCTGAAAATACAGATAAAAAAAGGAAGGCATTGGGCGCATTCACTTAATGATATGCAGC